>JAXJPN010000091.1:0-10791 GCA_036311625.1 Faecalimonas sp. | reverse complement strand
GAATTACAGGAATGCTCCTATCCTCCTGTATTTGCCACGATTGCAATAGTAATTAAAAACAAGAGTTCCGCTGTAAATAAAACCCGAAGCAGAATCGAACTGCCGTCTGCCACACTGCTGATACAGCCCACAATCCGTTTGTCCGAAATCGGCTGTATCAGCGCCGCTGTCAGCTTGTAGAGCAGAGTAATCACAACCATCTGCACCACAGGTGCCATACAAAGTGCCATACACACAAGCAAGCCGGCTACGCCGATTCCGTTTTGCAAAAGCTTTGCTGTACCCAGCACCACTTCTGCCGTTCCCCCAATCAGATTTCCGACAATCGGAAGTGCCTCGCCGCCTCGTGTCATAACACTCCGCTTTACCGCATCAATGGCGGGACTTAACATACCCTGAATCAGATTTAATCCGATGACCGCTCCCAGCAATGCGCGTAATGCCCAGACAATCAGCGTATGCAAAAGCTCCCCAAACTTGGACAGATACTCCTCCGCCGCCAGATTGTTCAGCACCCGAATCATCATATAGATTTGTACTGCCGGAAGGACAATTCCTTGTATGACCAATTCCACAATGCAGACCAAAAATAGTATGATATTGTAAAAAGAAATCGAGGTCATACTGCCCGTTGCAAAAGCAACTGCAAGAAAATATACCGGGCCGAGAAGCTGTAGGAACTCCAAAAGACGTCCCAAGCCTAAGGAAACCGATTCTGTGAATACCCGGAACGAATCCAAGCAAAGGGTCACCAGCAAAAGGTAAAGCACAAAGAAGCCGATTTCTGCCACCTGGTTGTCCCGAAAAACACCCGCAAAATTATGAAAAATAGCTGCAATGATGACAATTGCAAGAAGATTTATGATACTTGTCTTCGCATACTGAAATTCATAGGCAAACTGCTTTGTAACCAGGCTTCCTATGGTCTTTAATGAGAACTCCATTTCCCCCGAAATCAACTGCTGTAACATCTCAAAAAAACCAATTTTTTCTCCCGGAAACACCTCATCCAAGAATTCCTCCAGTTCATGAAACTCAAACTCCGAAAGCAAGTCCTCTTCAATCTCGCTCTGGCTTGCCTCTACCGTCTCCTGCTTCTTAGCTGTCTTTGCACAAGCTGTGCTACCGTTGCTAAACAGCACCAACAACATCACGCCAATCAAAACCCACACTTTCCGTCTCATCTATGTACACCGCGCCTTCTCTATCTTAAAAAATCTTGTATCGTCTGTAAAAGTGCCACCAGAATCGGAAGACTCAAAACCAAAATTGTTAGCTTACTGAAGATTTCAATCTGCGTGGCAATCGTCTGGTAACCGGCATCCTTGCAAATATTTGACGAAAACTCCGCCACATAGGTCACACCCAACATCTTGAGAAGTGTTGTTAGGTACTTGTGATTCATTTTCAGGGAAGCAGCCAATTCCCGCACCGTATCCAAAATCGTCTCCAAATATTCAAATACGCCAAAGAACACCAACAAACTGATGCCGATACAAAGGTAAATGGAAAACTCCGCCTTATACTGTCGCAGTTGGATGGCAAGCAGCGCTCCCACAATTCCCAGAACTCCAATCTGTACTATATTCATAATTCAAACAAACCCTTGATGGTCTCAAACAAATCGTATATGTAGGGCACAATCCAAAACAACACCAAAATCAAACCGGCTAGGCTGGTGAGAAAGGCCTGTTCCTCCCTCCCGCTGTGTTTGAGTACCTGACTGAGTATGGACACCAGAATGCCCACAGCCGCAATTTTAAAAATAAGATTGACTGTCATACCTTCCCCCTTCTTACAAAAGTACAATCACGAGGAAAATGCCCGTCAAAATCCCCATGCTTCGGTACAGTTTTTTCTTGCTTTCTGCCTCTATGCGCGTTCTTGCTAAGGCCAACTCAAGCTGTTCCAAATATAACTCCAAAGTATCCGAGCTGCTCAGATGCACGCCCACCTGTACAAGCTCTCTTTGTTCCTCTTTCGTGAGCAGACTATTTTGAAAATGTTTCCTTACTGCCTGCTCCCAAAGCTCTTGAAAGTTTCCCTTTTCTCGTCTCTGCAAATCGTCTGCGAGAGCCTGTAACCACTTTTGGTAGGTCTCCTCCGTTTTTTGGCTGACCCTCAAAAAAATCTCTGCCAAAGTCGCTCTGCTATATCGCAGTTCTGCCTGTATGTTTATGAAAATCTTTTGCAAGCTCTCTAGTTCCCGCACATGTCTTGTAAGTTCTTGTCCTTTTGCAAAGCCAAAAGAAGCACAGGTGCCAAGCACCAAAAGGATTCCCATCAGCCTCTGCATAGCAGCTCCCCCTTTGCATCGTAAATGCCTTTGATTTCTCCAACCTGTTTACGATTTTCCAAAACCACATAGCGCTCGAAAATTTCTTCTGACACCAAGCGGTCAAACAACGGCTTTCTGCAAATTTCCTCCATCGAGCTTCCGTGAACAGTGGCCAGCATTTTGCAACCGCAGTGCATCGCGTACTCCAAAGCCTGAATATCCTCCCGACTTCCGATTTCATCCACCGCAATCACCTGCGGTCCCATCGAGCGTATCAGCATCAGCATCCCCTCCGCTTTCGGGCAACAGTCGAGCACATCGGTGCGCAGCCCCAGTTGATTTTGTGGAACTCCCATATAACAAGCTGCAAGCTCGGAACGTTCATCAACCACCCCAACTGTACTGCCGCAAAGATAAGGTCCCCCATCCGAAACCTGGCGAATCAAATCTCGCAGAAGGGTTGTCTTTCCACAGCGGGGCGGAGAAATAAGCAAGGTATTATAGATTTGTCCTTCCTTCGTAACATAGGGCAAAATCAGCTTCGCACAATCCGGTATCTCATGCGAGACACGGATGTTTAAAGAAGAAATCTGCTTCATATTTTTCACGCGCCCCTGCTCTAGCAGAACTTGTCCTGCGACACCCACACGATGACCGCCTGCAATCGTAAGAAATCCTTGTTTTAATTCATTTTCAAATGCATATAAGGAATAGTTACTCACATACTCTAAGGTCTCCTGAAAATCCTCTCTGGAAACAGAACCCGGAAACACACGCTCCCGCCCATTGCTTATCACAATCATCGGTTTTCCAATGCGCAGTCGTATTTCCTGCAAGGTTCTGAAATCCATTTTCTCATCACTTAGTTGTCTGCGAATGTTCTTTCCCAATACACTCGTCACTTCATTTCTCGGCATGTCCTCACCTCTTGAAACAGTATATGAGACCGACCCAAAATTAGAACAAATTATGATGCGTTTTTCTTCAATGATGCATTTAAATAACTTCTTCCAGATATCGTTTTGTTAAATACCAGGAAACAAATAATCAAAATTACACCCACAGCAAATCCAATGCCGTTAAAGAGCGCTGTCAAAATCAAAAGAAGCAAACGCATAAATTTCAAAGCATAGCCAAGCTCGAAATTTGGCTGCGTATAATTTGACACAGCCACAAAAGCCATATACAGCATAACCTCCGAATTAAACCAACCAGACTGTACAGAAAACTCTCCCATCACAATACCGGCAATTACACTGAGCGGAGTGCTAAGCATACTCGGCGTGCTCATCGCCGCCAATCGCAGGCCGTCAATCGCAAGCTCCAGAATTAGGAACTGGTATATCAGCGGAATGTTGACTGTGTCCCGCAAAAGCACGAACTCAAAGGCTGACGGCACCCACTGTGGATTCTGCATCAACAGCAAAAAGAGCGGAGTCAGAAATACGGTTCCGATTGTAATAAGCGCCCTTGCAAACTTCAGATACACATTCGTAATTGTCGGAAAATAGTAGTCATTCGCCTCCTCAATGACGTCAAAGATTGACGTTGGCAGTATCATCGCCGACGGCGAATTGTCTACCAAAATGACAATCTTTCCCTCCAAAAGGCAGGCTGCCGCTGTGTCAGGTCGCTCCGTAAACTTGAACTTTGGAAAGGGATTAAACCACTTTCGTTTAAACAAAGCCTCCGCCAGACTCTGTTGGTTCATACGCAGCGCATCGCAGTCGATTTCATTTAACTGCTTGCACAACTGTTGTAACAGCTTTTCATCCACACGGTCTGACATATAACAGATCGTTACATCCGTGCGGGAGCTACGCCCCACATCAAACATCTGCATAATCAAATGTGGGTCACGAATTCTTCGCCGGATAAGCGCCGTGTTAAAGACAATCGTCTCCACAAACCCATCCCTTGAACCGCGCAAGGATTTATCTTTTTCCGGCTCTCCCACACTTCGTGCCGGGTAGGTGCGGCAGTCAATGGCAATACAAGCCTCATACCCATCGATAAACATACAGGTGACACCGGATAAAATGTTGCGAATAATCGCATCAAAATCTGTAATGACATCTACCTCCACATAGGACACAACCATCTTGGAAAATCCCGTCGCTGTACTCGGCATATCCTCTTTCTTAATAGCGAAAAAAGATGCCATCATCTTCTGCATCGTCTCGTCCTTCGTAAAGCCATCTATAAAATAAAAGGTACATTGCCGCTCCCCGATAATGATATCGCGCTGTAGGACATCAAAGCTCTCTTTGACCGGTAAAATCTGATTGATGTGATTGACGTTCTCCTCCAAAGTAGGAAACACACTTCCATATTCGCTCATAAAAATAAAACCTCCGTATGGTATTCTAAAATTTAGAATCTCCAAATACGAAGGTTTTATGTGAATTCTCTTTTTATTTTCCAGTCGAGCCAAATCCACCCGCACCGCGCACAGTATCGCTCAACTCTTCTACTTCTTCAAAGGACACTGCCAAAAACGGCACAACCACAAGCTGCGCAACCTTTTGCTGCGGCTGAATCGTCCTTACCACCTCACCATCATTGTGCAAGGCTACACAAATCGGTCCGCGATAATCTGCATCGACTACGCCGACACAGTTCGCCGGGCGAAGCCCCTCTTTTGCTGACAATCCACTTCTTGCAAAAACACCGCCCCAGTAACCTTCCGGAATCTCCATCGCAACTCCGGTATTCACCATAAAAGTCTCGTGTGGCTGAATCTCCACCGCTTCTTGCAAATCCGCAAACAAATCATAACCGGCAGCGTACGCACTTCCACGCTCCGGAAGTCTTGCTGTCTCACTCAATCTTTTGATATTGATTCTCATCTCTATTCTCCTTGTATGTACTCTCTATGTATCAATTACTCGCAGTCATCCTCGTGGAATACCACAACACCACTTTCCAAAGATGCCGGCACATCAATGACTCTCTGGTTCGAGCTGCCCACCCAATGTAGGTTCACATTCTTCTTTGACACAACAAATTCACCATCCACAAGCACGTCTAGGTACTTTGCAATCTCCATTCTCTGCACCTCTTCCCACATTCCACCAGTGTAAAGCCAGATGGTCTTCTTCGGGAAACGTGTGCGAATCTCTTTTGCAAGTGCCGTCACATCCTGCACATTTGCCGGGTGCAACGGATCTCCTCCACTGAAGGTTATGCCACTCACATACTCTTTCTCGAGCTCATCAAAAATCTCCTGCTTTGCATCCTCATCAAACGGAATTCCGCCGTTCACATCCCAAGTCACCGGATTGTGGCATTCCTTACACTTATGGGCACAGCCTGCTACCCAAAGTACCACGCGCAGGCCGTCACCATTTAACATATCGTCTTTCGTAATATTGTGATATCGCATCTTACATCGATTTCCTTTCTGCTATCTCCGCCATCTTTGCATCATTCAGACGAGTGTCGCCCTTCACACGAGAATATGAAAGATACCCGTTCATACGCTCAATCTTGGTTAAGTTGGTGCTTCCGCAAACCGGACACACATCCATCTCGAGCTCCTCATGTCCACAATCATCGCAGTATGCCAACGACAGATTTACGCCCTCATAAAAGCCTTTATCCATCGCACGGCGCACCAGAGACTTGATTGCCTCTTTGTTGTAGTTAATCGGATATTTTACATACTGAATCTTACCACCGTTGCTGAGATTCCAGAAACGGCCTTCCAAATCCTGCTTTTGAATCGGTGAAATATCCTCTGAAACGTGACAGTGGAAGCTGTTGCTTACGTATTCTCTATCCGAAACATTCTCGATAATACCGTATTTCTTACGGAACTGCTGCACCTGTACACCACAGAGGTTCTCTGCCGGTGTACCGTAAATTGCATACAAATGTCCGTCTTCTTCTTTGAACTGATTTACCTTGTCATTGATATACTGCAACACTTCAAGCGCAAACTGTCCGTCCTCTACCAAAGACTTCTTATTGTGCAGCTGCTGCAGCTCGTTAAATGCAGTGATTCCGAAAGAAGCTGTGGCTGCCTTCAAAAGTGGCTTAATCTTGTCATACAAGCCCAGATTGCCACCATAGAATCCACCCTCACAATATGCAAGTGGGTTCGTAGATGCCTTCATCTCTCCCAGATAATCATAGGTGCGGATGTGCAACTGACGAATCAATTCCAAATAGTAGTCAAGCACTTTGTAGAAATCCTTGCCCTCCTGCTTTGCCTTTGCATAAATCATCGGCAAGTGCAGACTCACAGCACCGATATTAAATCTTCCGACAAAAATCGGCTTGTCCTGCTCATCAGCAGGCTTCATACCGCCTCTCTCATACCAAGGCGACAAAAATGCACGACATCCCATCGGACTAATCACCTTGCCATACTTCTTATACATGCTTGCCACATATCCCTCACCGGTCAAGCTCAACCAGTCTGGATACATCGTCCTTCTCGAGCACTCAATACCTGCCTCAAATACGTCCTCCAGCTCCTTGCCCGGTCCGTGCAAGTTCTCATCATACAAGAACACAATCTTCGGGAATAATACCGGCTTCTTGTGTCCTTCCTTGCCCTGTCCATTCTGGCGAACTTTCAAGAGCATAATGGTCGCTAGCTTTCCATATCTCGTCGTATTCAGCCCCGCTGTCACAGTGATAAACGGATAATCGCCACGACTCGAAGAAACCGAGTTGAACTTGTACTCCCAGCCTTGAAAGCCCTGCTCCATCTCCTTCTCCAAATCTGCCCATGCAACTTCCTCTACCTTCTCCGGTGTCAAACCCAGCTCTGCATACTTCTTCAACAATTTCTGGTGTGACTTCTCCGCATACGGCGCCAAAATATCATCTACGCAAGGCACAGTAAACCCACCATACTGCTGGCTCGCCGCACTGAGAACAATATCCCCGATAACATCAAATGCAGTATCCAAAGTCTTCGGCTCATTATACCAGAGATTTCCCATCTCAAAGCCACCGCTGAGTACATTCTCCACATCAAAAAGACAGCAGTTCATCGTATCACGTCTTGCAGACATATCGTGAATATAGATATAACCCTCGCGGATTGCCTGAATCTCCTCAACAGTCAGGAAGAACTTCTTATAAAGCTCCTTATTCAGCTCATTAAAAATCAAGCTTCGCTTTGTCGAAACAAGAGCACTGTCCGTATTACTGTTCTCCTTGTCACCGATATACATAATCGACTGGCTCTTCTTATATACGTCATCCAACATCTGAACAAAGTCCTGCTTGTAATTGCGATAATCACGGTAGCTCTTTGCCACAACCGGATTCACCTTTTCAAGCGCACCCTCTACGACATTGTGCATCTGTGCAATCTGAATCTCCTCAATGCCCATGCGCTGCACTTCTTCCTCTACAAACTTACAGATAAAGTCCAAGTCCTCTTGCGTAAACTTTATCAAGGCGCGGTATGCAGACTTATTCACCGCTACAACAACTTTCTGGACATTAAAATCTTCTTTTGTACCGTCTTTCTTTACCACTCTAATCATAGTACTTCTCCTTTTCGTTCTTTTTCCATAAAATTCTATATCTAGTGTCTTATTTTCAAGTCAATCACAAGATGATGTGTGTCAGTTGATTATAATATTAGCATTCCCCACTTCGCTCGTCAACATAAATAGTATAAAATAATACACAAAAATCCGCCTGCCGCCCACTTGATTTTTGGGCAAAAAAAGAGGTTGCGCTTTCGCAACAACCTCTTGACATTTTATTTCATTTTCGGAAGTCCGGCTAAACCTACCGCAATCTCCTCATCTGTCGGAATATAATCTCCCATCTTTCCATCATGGAACTTCTCATATGCATACATATCAAAGTAGCCCGTTCCGGTAAGTCCAAAGAGAATCGTCTTCTCCTCGCCTGTCTCCTTGCACTTCAAGGCCTCATCAATCGCAATACGAATTGCGTGGCTGCTCTCCGGTGCAGGCAAGATTCCCTCTACACGTGCAAACTGTTCTGCTGCCGCAAACACACTGGTCTGCTCCACGCTGCGTGCTTCGATATATCCGTCTGCACAAAGCTGTGAAAGAGTCGAGTTCATCCCGTGATAGCGAAGACCTCCTGCGTGACTTGCTGACGGAATATAATTGCTGCCGAGTGTGTACATCTTCGCAAGCGGACATACCATTCCGGTGTCACAATAATCATATGCGTAGACGCCTCTTGTCAAAGTCGGACAGGATGCCGGCTCTACAGCAATAAACTTGTACTCTGCCTCCCCGCGAAGCTGCTCGCCCATAAATGGTGCAATGAGTCCGCCAAGATTCGAACCACCTCCGGCACAGCCAATAATAATGTCTGGCTTAATGTCGTATTTGTCCATCGCCACCTTCGTCTCAAGACCGATGATACTCTGGTGCAGCATAACCTGATTGAGCACACTGCCCAGTACATAGCGATATCCTTCTGTATTCGTAGCCACCTCTACCGCTTCTGAAATGGCACAACCGAGACTTCCGCTTGTTCCCGGATGTCTCTCTAAAATCTCTCTACCAACCTTCGTATCCATCGACGGTGATGGTGTCACACTGGCTCCATAGGTGCGCATCACCTCGCGTCGAAACGGCTTCTGCTCATAAGAGCACTTTACCATATATACCTTACAATCCAAATCTAAATAAGAACATGCCATCGAAAGCGCCGTGCCCCATTGACCTGCGCCGGTCTCCGTCGTCACTCCTTTTAAACCTTGATGCTTCGCATAGTAAGCCTGTGCGATTGCAGAATTCAACTTATGGCTTCCACTGGTGTTGTTACCTTCAAATTTATAGTAAATCTTGGCCGGTGTCTGTAACTTCTCTTCCAAGCAGTATGCTCTAACGAGCGGCGCCGGACGATACATCTTGTAAAAGTTCGAGATATCTTCCGGGATATCCACATAGGCTGTATCTTCGTCAAGCTCTTGCTTTACAAGCTCCGCACAGAACACCTCTTCCAACTCTTTTGCTGTAATGGGTTGCTGGGTTGCTGGGTTTAAAAGAGGTGCCGGCTTATTCGCCATATCCGCACGAACGTTGTACCACTGCTTCGGCATCTCGTTTTCTTCTAAGTAGATTTTGTAGGGAATTGTCTTGTCGCTCATAAGCTACCTCCTTCTTAATAATATGTAAATTCAAATATAAAGACACTTTAGCACTTAGGGGCTAAAGTGTCAAGTTTTTGTCATTGATAAACATAAGCATCACATAACTTTTCTAAAGATTTATAATCTAAAACAGATTCCAGATAAGTAGCAACCTGTTCGTCCATCGCCTTTTGCCTATACAATAAGTTTGCATTTGCTATTATTTTGTTACTGTTTTTACGAATAAATATCATTTCATTTTGAACCAAATCCTTATAGGCTTCGTCCTGCTCATTCTCAAGATCATATAGCTCTAATTCGCTCTCCGGCACCGGAATCATATGACTTATTCGCAAAGTTCCTTTTAATTCTCTCTCACCGTTCGAATTCTTTACCACTATTCGAATGATAGGAACAATACTCTTTTTAATCACATAGCCATTACCTGCCCGCTGATAATCTGTCTTCTTGGGCGAAGACAGTGGAATACAATATTGGTAATCGGCTACTTGAATCACCACACCTAAATACTTTCTCGAATGCACTCTGCTTTCTCTCTTATTTGAATATATTTTAGAATTATATCGCTTTAGATACTCGATGTACTCATCACGAATACTATAAATTTTTAATTCATCCATAAAAATGCCACCTTTGGAAATAAAAATAAGGAAGCTGCTAAGCAACTTCCTTGAGTTTAAAATTCTCCACTTATATGGTAGGAGCTCACCCGAGTTTAAAATCCTCCACTTGTATGGTAGGAGCTCTCCTGAAGATAGATAGCCTATCTACACTCATATTATATGCCCAACTTCAAATAATATCAACTGTTTTTTATTTCATTGCTAATTTTGTTAATTCTCTCCATCTGAACGTAATATGTCAACAAACGAATCACATAATCCGGTGCCACTCTATTCCCTAGCTCCCAATCAGTCATTGTCCGATACGGAATCCCATATCGCTCACAGAATTCCTTGCGACTTAGTCCTGTTTGTTCTCTTAATTTTTTAATCCTTTGTTGAAATTCTGTTTCGCTCATTAGAAATCTCCCCCTCAGAATATTCATATCATAGCACAAACTCAAAATTTACGCAATGCGTATTTTCATTTTTCTAAACTTTCTCGGATGGACATATGTGTCTAATTCCATCAAAAAATAAAAATCTCACTTTGTGTCGTTGTAAAAAAAGAATCATCTGCTATACTGATAGTTGGCACAAGGGGGCTTATTATGAATCAAACAAAAATAGGTATATTTTTAAAACAATTGCGAAACGAAAAAGGTCTTACACAGGGACAATTATCTACAAATTACCTATATGTTATTTTGGATTACACTAACACTAATTATGTCAATTTGGCTATTGTGTAGCGGAAAAGCAACTGAGATGAGAAAGAACAAAAAGAAAAGAACAAAGTATTTTGT
>JAXJPN010000090.1:0-18367 GCA_036311625.1 Faecalimonas sp. | reverse complement strand
ACAATGTGCGTGCCCTCCGGGTTCTCGTGTGGGGTGCTGCTATTTTGCAAAATCCCCATCTTGTTTCAGCCTGCAAAGATTTTGCGAAATCCTTTCAGTGCAACGGTGTTGTTTGAAGCTTCGCGGCGCAGGTTTTGTTGTTGGCGGATAAGGTTGTCCAACTTTTTGTAGCGTTCCTCCTCCAAACGTTCTTTGGCTTGGAGTAAAAAATCCATTTCGCTCACAACGGCTTTCGTCACAGCAAGGCTGATTGTCTGTTCCAACACCTTGTTGTTTTCTGCCAGAGCTTTTGAGAATTCCAAGTATTCCTCTTTTTTGTTTTCTTCAAGGTGATAGCCGGCAGTGCGGCTGGAATCCTCAGCTTCTTCGTTGAGAAGCGCATTTGCAGCGGCTTCTAATTTGCGGATTCTCAATTTGCTTCGCGTATGTAGCATATCTGGAACCAAATCTTTCAAATCCTTTAGGAGCAAGCCTTGCTCTTTCAGTGCTTTGATACAGTGGAATAACTGTAAGTCTTCTTCTGTATAGTAGCGGTGCCCCGCTTCTGTGCGTCCGATTGTCAAAGCCAATTCTTCTTCCCAATATCGCAGGACGGTTCGTTCTACGCCTACGCGTGTGGCAGCTTCTTTAATCATATAATGCACCTCGCCCATACAAAATCCCCCTATTCATTTTTTATGACAACACTATCATAGCATAGCTTTGCTCTAAGTTTGCGAAGAATCGCTCATCAAAGTTCGACAAGTTGAAGAATTTTTCCGTTAATGGTTGAATTTTCCGTATAAGAATGGTAAGATGTTTTCAATTATTTTATTATGTGGGGAACTATGTCCCTGCGAAAAATAAGGAGGAGACTGCAATGTTGACAGATGTGCAGATTGCACAGCGTGCAGAGATGAAACCGATTCGAGAGATTGCTGCGGGACTTGGCCTGACAGAGGACGATTTGGAGCTTTATGGCAAGTACAAAGCGAAGATTTCGATGGAAGCGATTTCCAGAGCGAAAGGGAATACAGATGGGAAATTGGTCTTGGTGACAGCCATCAATCCGACTCCGGCAGGAGAAGGAAAGACGACCACGATGATTGGGCTGTCGCAGGCAATGCATAGATTAGGTAAGAAGTCGATTGTGGCGATGCGGGAGCCGAGTCTTGGCCCTTGTTTTGGCGTAAAAGGTGGAGCAGCAGGCGGCGGTTATGCGCAGGTTGTACCGATGGAGGATATCAATCTCCATTTTACCGGTGATATCCACGCGATTACCACAGCGAACAATCTGATTGCAGCGATGCTGGACAATTCGATGCAGCAGGGCAATCCGCTGGACATTGACCCGAGACAGATTGTGTGGAAGCGTGCAGTAGATTTGAATGACAGAGCGCTTCGACAGATTGTTGTGGGGCTTGGCGGAAAGATGAATGGCGTGCCGCGCGAGGACGGTTTTGATATATCCGTTGCGAGCGAGGTGATGGCGATTCTGTGTTTGGCAACTTCACTTGAGGATTTGCGCAAGCGTGCCGGACGTATGATTGTTGCATATACTTACAGCGGTAATCCGGTGACGGTGGATGATATTGAAGCGACAGGTGCAGTTACGTTGTTGCTTAAGGATGCCATAAAGCCGAATCTGGTGCAGACTTTAGACCACACACCGGTGTTTGTACATGGAGGACCGTTTGCCAATATTGCACATGGTTGTAATTCTGTGATGGCGACCAAGCTTGCAATGAAGCTTGGAGATTATGCGATTACGGAGGCAGGCTTCGGAGCGGACTTGGGAGCAGAGAAGTTCCTTGATATTAAGTGTACGCAGGCAGGCTTAAAGCCGGATGCGGTTGTGATTGTGGCGACTGTGCGTGCGCTGAAGATGCATGGTGGTGTTGCAAAGAAGGATTTGGATGCAGAGAATCTGGAAGCGTTGCGCAAGGGAATCGGCAATTTGGAGAAGCATATTGAGAATATTGCAAAATACAAGCTTCCGAGCGTAGTTGCAATCAATGCATTTCCGACCGATACAGAAGCCGAGCTTGCATTGTTGAAAGAGATTTGCCAGAGCAAGGGCGTAGAGGTTGCGCTTAGTGAGGTCTGGGCAAAGGGTGCAGACGGCGGTATAGAGTTGGCGGAAAAGCTGTTGGATGTTTTGGAGAATGAGGAAGCAGATTTTACGCCGATTTATGATATGAACAGTCCGATTGCAGAAAAGATTGAGAAGGTTGCAAAAGAGATTTACGGTGCAGACGGCGTCAACTTTACAAAGAAGGTTGTGAATAAGATGCAGAGATATACGGAGCAAGGCCTTTCAGACTTGCCAATCTGTATTGCAAAGACACAATATTCGCTGTCAGATGATCCGGCTTTACTCGGAAGACCTTCCGGTTTTACAGTGACGATTAGTGATTTGATTCCGAATGCGGGTGCAGGTTTTCTGGTTGCTATCAGTGGCGACATTATGCGTATGCCGGGACTTCCAAAGGTACCGGCCGCAGTCAATATTGATATTCAGGAAGACGGCACAATTGTAGGACTTTTCTAGAAATAATAATACGAGGTGAGATATGAGAGTAGCAATCATTATGGGCTCAACCAGCGATTTGCCAAAGCTTGAGCCTGCAATTGAAATTTTGAAGAATCATGGTGTGCAAGTGGATGTCAGATGTCTGTCCGCGCACCGTGCACATGCAGGACTTTCTGCATTTTTAGAGGAGACAAAGACCAATGGAACAGAGGTGATTATTGCCGCAGCCGGAATGGCAGCAGCACTTCCGGGAGTGGTCGCATCACAGACGATACTTCCGGTTATCGGTGTTCCGATTTCAGGTTCTACTTTAGATGGAATGGACGCGCTTCTTTCGATTGTACAGATGCCGCCGGGAATTCCGGTTGCGACGGTAGCCATTAACGGCGGGAAGAATGCTGCACATCTTGCATTGCAGATGATGGCAGTTAAGCACGAGGAATTGCAAGCAGTTCTTTGGAAGGCACGTGAAGAGATGGAAGCGGCAGCAATGAAGACAAACGAAGAAGTGATTCAAAAATATCAATAAACAGGGGGATAAGAACATGGCATATTATTTTGAGGAACCATCACATACGTTTAGTGAATACTTATTAGTACCGGGATATTCGGATTCAAAGTGTCAGCCACAGAATGTGAGCTTAAAGACACCACTTGTGAAGTTTCGTAAGGGAGAAGAGCCTGCGATTTCTTTGAATATTCCGATGGTATCGGCAATCATGCAGTCTGTATCGAATGACACGATGGCAGTTGCATTGGCAAAGGAAGGCGGCGTTTCCTTTATTTATGGTTCGCAGCCGATTGAGGCGCAGGCAGAGATGGTGCGCAAGGTGAAGGAATACAAGGCGGGATTTGTTACCAGCGATTCGAATCTTGTTCCTACCGATACGCTTCGTGATGTATTGGCTTTGAAAGAGAGAGAGGGACATTCGACGATGGCAGTTACGGCAGATGGTACACCACATGGCAAACTGCTTGGAATCGTGACGGACAGAGATTACCGTGTGTCACGTATGTCGATGGATGACAAGGTGGAGACCTTTATGACGCCGCTTGAGAAGTTGATTACAGCACCGCTTGGCATTTCTTTGAAGGAAGCGAACGATGTAATCTGGGAGAATAAGTTGAACTCGCTTCCAATCGTGGATCAGGATGGCAACTTGGATTCCTTAGTATTTCGTAAAGATTATGAATCGAAGAAGGCGAATGTGAATGAGCTTCTGGATTCATCAAAGAGATATATTGTCGGAGCCGGCATCAACACCAGAGACTATGCAGAACGTGTTCCGGCATTGATTGAAGCAGGAGCGGATGTGCTTTGCATCGATTCAAGTGAGGGATTCAGTGAGTGGCAGAAGCTCACAATCGAATGGATTCGTGCGAATTATGGAGACAGTGTGAAGGTTGGAGCAGGTAATGTTGTGGATGCGGATGGTTTCCGTTTCCTTGCAGACTGTGGAGCAGACTTTATCAAGGTTGGTATCGGTGGCGGTTCCATCTGTATTACCCGTGAGACAAAGGGTATCGGACGCGGACAGGCTACAGCGACCATCGAGGTTGCAAAGGCAAGAGATGCCTACTATGAAGAGACCGGCATCTATGTGCCGATTTGTTCAGACGGTGGTATTGTACACGATTATCATATGACCCTTGCGCTTGCAATGGGAAGTGATTTTATGATGTTAGGAAGATATTTCTCTCGGTTTGAGGAGTCTCCGACCAACAAGGTTTCGATTAACGGACAGTATATGAAAGAATATTGGGGCGAAGGAAGTGCACGTGCGAGAAACTGGCAGAGATATGATCTCGGCGGGGATTCGAAGCTTCATTTTGAAGAGGGTGTTGATTCCTATGTTCCATATGCAGGTAATTTGAAGGATGGCGTGGAGCTGAGCTTGGCGAAGGTGAAATCTACGATGTGTAACTGTGGTGCGCTTTCGATTCCGGAGTTACAGAAAAAGGCAAGAATCACCTTAGTTTCTTCTGTAAGTATTGTAGAAGGTGGAGCACACGACGTTGTATTAAAAGAGAATGCGTTGAAGACGCGTGAATAAAAAGCTTAGTCCTCTCGATGTCATTCGAGGGGACTTTTACGAAAGGAGAGCTTTATGAGTAAGTATTTATCACAGGTCAATTCAGGATGGTTTTATCTGATTGTGGCTGTAGTTTTGACATTTATTACCTTGATGTGTGTTGTGTTCTTGGTGAAAAGTTATCGTGCAGGATTGAAGCTGGGTATGGAAAAGCAGGTTTTGCGAAAGGCGATTATATCAAGTGCGACCTTTACGCTTCTTCCATCTATCAGCATTCTTCTCGGTGTCGTGGCACTCAGTGGTACGCTCGGTGTTCCGCTTCCTTGGCTGCGGCTTTCTGTTATTGGCGCTTTGCAGTATGAGCTGAATGTGGCGGAGATTGCAGCGCAGAGCATTGGCCTTTCGGGTCTGCGTTTGGAAGAGATGAGTACAGGGGCGTTTGTTACGATTGCCCTTGCAATGACGGCGGGTATTTTGGGTGGCTGTGTCTGTGTATTATTCTTCTTGAAAAAGTACCTCAAGAAGTTTCAGAGTAAGCCGAAGAAGGAGACAAGTGGGAAGCCCGGATTCGGTGCGCATGCCACGACGGCGATGTTTATCGGACTTTGCGGAGCCTATATTGGTGCATATATCGGGAAGGCGGTGCCGCGTGAGGGTGCAGATGTGATGCCGCTTTTGGTGGCGCTGGTGTCGGCTGCCTGTATGGCTGTGTTTGAATATTTCATCCAGAAAAAAGGCAAGGTGGTCTTGGAGAACTTTAGCCTTGCGGCGAGTATGCTGATTGCGATGGCGGCGGCTGTCGGTTTTCAGATGATTTTATAGGAGGTGCAGAAGATGAACGAGAAAGAACAATTTTTTGAACAGTTTAATCATGGTTTGCATCGCATCGGAAGACTGCTGATGGGACTTGGCATTCTCTGTCTGCTTGCGGTTCCGTTTGTGATGGGCGCTTTCTATGGAGAGACGCCGGACTTGAAAGGCTTTTTGATGGCTTTTGCAAAGATTGCGATTATCTATATTCCGGTGTCGATTGTAGAGTTCTTGATTTATACGCCGATGCTCGGTGTGGGCGGCAGTTATATCTCTTTTATTACCGGAAATGTAACGAATATGAAGATTCCTTGCGCAATGAACGCAAGAGACATTGCCGGCACAGAGGTGGGCACGCCGGAGAATGAGATTATCTCTACTTTGAGCACAGCGACGAGTGCAATTGTAACGACCTTAGTCATCGCTGTAGGTGTGGTGCTGCTTTTGCCCTTGCAGCCGGTTTTGAACAGCGAGCTGCTCGCGCCGGCATTTAGCAATGTGGTTCCGGCACTCTTTGGTGCTTTAGGCTTGAAATACTTTGCCAAGAGTCCGCAGGTTGCGGTCATTCCGGTGGTTTCGATGTCCGTGCTCTGCATTTTGATGCCGTCTATGATTGGACAGACAAGTACGATGATGATTCCTTGTGGTGCCTTAGCTTTGGGCATTGCATATTTCTTATT
This sequence comes from Faecalimonas sp., assembly GCA_036311625.1. Classification (GTDB taxonomy): domain Bacteria; phylum Bacillota; class Clostridia; order Lachnospirales; family Lachnospiraceae; genus Faecalimonas. The sequence goes on along the minus strand of JAXJPN010000090.1, from coordinate 12,332 downwards.
CAAGAAAGGAAAACTATAGGATGAAGATATTACTTATGATAGGGGTTTTACTGCTTGTGCTGCTTGCAGTTGTCTTGCTTCGTGCGCTGTTGCTGAAGCCGACGGCCGCAAAGACGGCAAAGGTAGTATTGGAAGATACAGAGCGGGCAGTGGCTTACGGGCAGTCGCTCGCGAAGATGGTGCAAAAGGAGACAATTTCCAGTCGCTTTGATGCAGATAGAAGTAAATTTTTGGAGTTTCATAAGATTCTTGAGGAATTGTTTCCAAATGTACATAAGACCTGTGAGAAACAGGTGTTTAACGGCAGTCTCCTGTTCAAATGGAGTGGAAAAGGTGCCGGCGAACCGATTCTGTTTATGAGTCACCATGATGTTGTGGAGGCGACCGGTATGTGGGAGCACGAAGCCTTTTCGGGCGATATTGATGAGGAGGGGAATGTCTGGGGTCGCGGCACGGTGGACACAAAGGCATCGCTTTTCTGTGAGTTGACGGCTGTGGAAGAGCTGATTGCAGAGGGCTACATACCGGAACGAGACGTCTACATTGCCAGCAGTTGTACGGAGGAGTGGAGCGGTGAAGGCGCACCGCTGACCGTAGAATATTTGAAGTCGCAGGGCATCCGCTTTGCCTATCTGATGGATGAGGGCGGTATGATATTGGAGGAACCTGTGGGCGGTGTCTACGGCACTTATGGAATGGTAGGTGTCTTGGAAAAAGGTTACGGAGATGTGAAGTTTATCGCGAGAGGCATCGGCGGACATGCCAGTGCGCCGGGCAAGAACACGCCGCTTGTACGTCTGGGTAAATTTATGACGGATATGGAGAAGAAGTCGCCGTTTCAGAGAAAGTTTAGTCCAACCGTGCGGGAGATGTTCCGGCGGATGGCACCAAATATGAATTTTGGTATGAAGCTGATTTTTGCGAATATGTGGCTGTTCGAGGGCTTGCTTATCAAGCTTCTTCCGGCTATTAGTTCGGCGGCAGGTGCGATGCTACAGACAACGCTGGCATTTACCACAGCGAAGGGTTCAGATGGCTTGAATGTATTGCCGCAGGAGGCATTTGTGACCGGAAATATGCGTTTCATTCCACATCAGGATGATGAGGAAAGCATTGCCTTGATTTCCAAATTGGCTGAGAAATATCAGCTTGAGACGGAAGTGATTTACAAGGATGCGCCGTGTCCGGTGGTGGATTTTCGCAATGCACCTTTCCGTTTGGTTGAGAAGGTGGCGGAGAAGATTTATCCCGGCATTGGTATTTGCCCGTATGTGATGACAGGCGGAACGGATGCGAAGTTTTACAAAGAGCTGAGTGACAATTGTCTGCGTTTTGCGCCGCTTTATATTAACGACCAGCAATACAAAAGCATTCATGCTTTGAATGAGAATATCAGCCGCAAGGCATTGCCAAGCGGTGTAGATTTTTACAAAATGATGATAAAAGAAAGTTAAAAAATATTGACGCTCCTTGCGGATAAGTTTCAGAAATCTATTTATACTAATAGACAATGAACAGTTCGGAAGGAGCGTTATTTTTTATGAGATTGGATGCACAAGGAGTAAGAGAACGGGAAGAATGGGAGAGCAAAGGGTATCAGCTTCCGCAATTTGACAGGGAGGCAGTCCAAAAAGCGACACAGGAGCAGCCATTTTGGATTCATTTTGGACTGGGCAATATTTTTCGAGCCTTTCAGGCAAATGTTGTACAGCAATTACTCAATCAAGGACTTTTGAATCGAGGCTTGATTGCGGGGGAAGGTTATAACTACGAGTTGGTGCGGGAGGTGGCACGTCCGCATGACAATTATCATATTTTGGTTACCTTGAAGGCGGATGGAAAGGTTGAAAAGACGGTGATTGGAAGCATCGTAGAGACGCTGACTGTGGACCCGGATCATACAGAAGATATCGAGCGCCTGCGGAAAATTTTTGCGGCACCGTCCTTGCAGATGGTGAGCTTTACGATTACGGAAAAAGGGTATTCGTTGGTGGACGGCAATGGAAACTACCTGCCGGCGATTGTAGAGGATTTTGAAGCGGGTCCGGCAGAAGCAAAAAGTTATATGGGAAAAATAACGGCTTTATTATATTGCAGATACCGGGCTGGACAACAGGCAGTAGCCATGCTTAGCCTTGATAATTGTGCGCGCAATGGAGACCGCTTGCGAGAGGCTGTCTGCGCCTATGCCAGACATTGGCAGGAAATAGGTAAGGTTGACAGTGGCTTCTTGGCATATTTAAAAAATCCCAAGAAAGTGTCCTTTCCGTATACAATGATTGATAAGATTACCCCGCGTCCGGATCCTTCGGTGGAGGCTGTTTTGCGGAATGATGGAATTGAAGAGCTTGAGACAGTCGTGACCAAGAACCAGACCTATGTAACACCGTTTGTGAATGCGGAGGAGACAGAATATTTGGTTGTCGAAGACGCATTTCCGAACGGCAGACCGCAGGCGCTGGAACAAGGTGGTATCTTATTTACAACGCGAGAGACAGTAGAAAAGGTTGAGAAAATGAAGGTGTCAACCTGCCTCAATCCACTGCATACAGGACTTGCGGTTTTTGGATGTCTGCTTGGGTATACCAAGATTGCAGACGAGATGGGAGATCCGGATTTGCGAGGACTTGTAGAAGGACTTGGCTATCGGGAGGGATTGCCGGTTGTGATAAATCCCGGAGTGATAGACCCGAAGACATTTTTGAATACAGTATTGCAGACAAGACTCCCAAATCCATTTCTGCCTGACTCGCCACAGCGTATTGCGATGGACACCTCGCAGAAGTTAGGAGTTCGTTTTGGGGAAACGATAAAGGCATATATGCTTTCTGACAATTTATGCGTAGAAGACCTAAAATTGGTTCCACTGGTACTTGCCGGATGGTTGCGCTACTTGGTGGGTGTAGATGATAGAGGACAAACTTTTGCAATCAGTGCAGACCCGAGATTACAGACGCTGCGCCTGCAACTTGCAGATTTGCGTCTGGGGAAAACAGAAGGGGTGGAGAAGCTTGTGCGCCCGATTCTGGAGGATGCAACTATCTTTGGTGTAAACTTATACGAAGCGGAGCTGGCAGAAAGAGTTTGCGGGTATTTGAAGGAGCTGCTCGCCGGTGTCGGTGCGGTTCGAAAGACCTTGCATAAATATGTGACAGAGACAAATGTAAATTAGTGGGAGGAAAAGAGTATGCCGATGCAGATGGGATTCCGTTGGTACGGAGAAGGAAATGACAAAATCAGTCTTTCTGATATAAAGCAAATACCCGGTGTTACAAGCATTGTGTGGGCATTGCATCATAAAATGCCTGGTGAAATCTGGGAAGAATATGAAATTTCCGAAGTGCAGAAACAGCTCGAACCTTACGGCTTCAATATGGATGTGGTTGAGTCTGTAAATGTTCACGATGATATTAAAATCGGTCTTCCCACCAGAGATAAGTATATCGAAAATTATAAGATTACGATGCGCAATCTTGCGAAATTTGGAGTAAAGGTAATCTGTTATAACTTTATGCCGATTTTTGACTGGACGCGTTCAAACCTTTTTCGTGAGGTGGGCGACGGCTCAACCGCACTATTTTATGAAAAGGGTATGATTCAGGATGACTACCATGCTATGGCAAAGTATATTCTTGATTTTACCGAAAAATATCATATGTCTTTTCCAGGATGGGAGCCGGAAAGAATGGCAAAGCTCGATGAGCTTTTTCGGGCATATGAGGGTGTAGACCATGAAAAACTTTGGGCAAATCTCAAATATTTCTTGGAGGCCTTAATGCCTACCTGTGAGGAGACAGGCATTAAGATGGCGATTCATATGGATGACCCGCCTTGGGATATCTTTGGACTTCCGAGACTGCTTGTTGATGAAAAAAGCATTGCTAAATTTTTGAAAATGGTTGATAGTCCGTATAATTGCCTGACGCTTTGCTCGGGCAGCTTAAATGCCAATCCCAATAATCATGTGGCAGATATTGTGCGCAAGTATTGTAATCGCATTGCGTTTGCGCATATTCGCAATGTGAAGCATTTTGAAAATGGAGATTTTTCAGAGGCCAGTCACAGAGACTGCGATGGGGACACGGGGATATTGGATATATTGAAGGCTTATCATGATTGTGGATATGAAGGGTATATTCGTCCGGATCACGGGCGTCATCTGTGGGACGAGGGACCGGGCTCGGTTCGTCCCGGTTATGGACTGTATGACCGTGCGCTTGGGGTGATGTATATGCTTGGTGTATGGGATATTCTGGATAAGCTGGATGAAAAAGGAAAATAATGACGGGAAAACGGGGCGTAAAAAGAGAATATGCCCCGTTTTATTGTAAAAACGCACAAAGATGTGCAAATTTACACCTAATTTTTGAAAAATGCATAGAAATAATAGGTAAAAAGTTATATAATAAAAATTACTAAGAGAAAGAGAGGATTTGTGATGAGACAAAACAACATGTTAGCCATGATTTTGGCAGGCGGTCGTGGCTCGCGTCTTCACGACCTGACCAATAAGGTGGCAAAGCCGGCCGTTTCCTATGGCGGTAAGTATCGTATTGTAGACTTCCCGCTCAGCAATTGTGCGAACAGTGACATTGATATCGTCGGCGTATTGACACAGTATGAATCTGTCCTTCTGAACAGTTATGTGGCAGGTGGCGGACGCTGGGGATTGGACGCGAAGGATAGCGGTGTGTTCGTGCTTCCGCCGCGAGAGAAAGCAGATGCAGATTTGGATGTGTATCGAGGGACTGCGGATGCGATTTCGCAGAACATAGACTTCGTGGATACCTATAATCCAGATTACATTCTGATTTTATCCGGTGACCACATTTATAAGATGAATTACGCCAAGATGTTGGAGGATCACAAGGCGAACAACGCAGATGCGACCATCGCTGTGATTGAAGTGCCGATGAAGGAGGCCAGCCGCTTTGGTATTATGAATACGAATGATACAGGGCGAATTGTAGAGTTCGAGGAGAAGCCGCCACAGCCAAAGAGCAATCTGGCTTCGATGGGAATCTATATTTTTAATTGGAAGCTGCTTCGTGAGATGCTGCTTGCAGATATGAAGAATGAGGATTCAAAGCATGACTTTGGAAAGGATATCATTCCGAAGATGCTGGAGAGTGGAAAGAACCTCTATGCTTACAAGTTTGAGGGATATTGGAAAGACGTGGGAACCATTGATTCTCTCTGGGAGGCGAATATGGACCTGCTCGACGAGAATTGTGAGCTGGATATGAGTGATCCGTCTTGGAAGATTTATACAGAAGATATTACGACACTTCCGCATTATGTAAGCGCAGATGCAGTTGTGAAGCATGCATTTGTGACGCAGGGCTGTACCATCAAAGGTGAGGTGCAGGGCTCTGTGCTCTTTACCGGTGTAAAGGTAGGTAAGGGCGCGAAGGTCATCGACTCCGTATTGATGCCGGGTGTTGTGGTAGAAGACGGTGCGACTGTGACCCGTGTGTTGGTGGCAGACGATATTGTCATTGGAAAAGATGCAGTTGTGGGAGCAGCAGACAGTGACCACATCGAGTTAATTGCGAAAGATGTAGAGGGGGTAAAGTGATATGGCAAAAGCATTTGGATTGATCAATAATTCGGGAAACCATATCTGGGTAGAAGGCATGCAGGAATACCGCCCGATTGGTGCATTTTCGTTTTTGGGAAGATACCGCGTAATTGACTTTATGATGTCAAATTTCAGTAATAGTGATATTGACCGCATTCACGTGATGGTAGGCAATAAGCCACGTTCTTTGACAGAACATCTGGGAACTGGCCGTCATTATAATATCAACTCAAAAAAAGGTAAGGTACAGGTACTCTTTGCTGAGAATCATGCAAAGAATGATATTTATAATACGGATATCGCCGCATTTTATGACAATCTTTACAGCATCGAAAAGATGCGCGAGGAGTATGTCGTGATAGCACCAAGTTATATGGTGTTTACACAGGATTTCAAGGAGCTTGTCGATAAGCACGACAAATCGGGAGCGGATATTACGCTTTTGTATCATACGGTAGACAATGCGAATGAAGCATTCCTTAACTGTGATTACGTGACCTTGAACCGTCAGCAGGGCGTGCTTGAGATTAAGCGCAATCGCGGGGATGAAGCACATCGAGATATTTTTATGGACACATACATTATGAAGAATGAATTGTTCATTAAGCTGCTTCAAAAGGCGAAGTCACTTTCTTCTATGTATACCTTGCCACAGATTGTAGGGCTTTCTTGCAACCAATTGGATATCAGAGGATATGCACACGAAGGGTATTTTGCAGCTCTTACTGATTTCAAGAGTTACTTTGATGCCAATATGTCTTTGCTGGATATTGAGAAGGCAGAAGATTTAATCAATGAAGCATGGCCGATTTACACACGCACGAACGATTCTTGTCCGACAAAATATTATGCGGATGCAGAAGTGAAGCATGCGGTGGTTTCCAATGGCTGTAAGATTGAAGGAAAAGTGGAGAATTCCATCATTGGTCGTGGCTGTACGATTAAGAAGGGGGTTGTTATAAAGAATTCTGTGATTCTCCCAGATACGTATATTGAGGAAGGCATTCATGTGGAGAATCAACTGGTAGACAAGCATAGCCGATTGCTTCACTGCAAGGAGCTGGTTGGCACACCGGAGGCGCCGGGATATGTGCGTAGAGGAGATACGCTGTAAGAGGCGTGTGTTTTTCAAAATAATAAATACAAAGTCTTGACAAGGCCATTGCAAAGTGGTATTCTTTGGAAAAGATTAACTTTCACACTTTAAAGCGTTACGCTTTAAAGTGTGTTTGCGTTAAGGGGGAAGAAAAAATGGCAGTCAAGATTATTTTGCTAGTTGTATTTTTTGCAGTGATGGTAGGCGTAGGAGTGTATTCCAGAAAGCATACCACGAGTGTAGATGGATTTGTGCTCGGAGGGCGCTCGGTAGGCCCTTGGCTTACAGCGTTTGCATATGGCACCTCTTATTTCTCGGCGGTGGTTTTTGTCGGATATGCAGGACAATTTGGTTGGAAGTACGGCTTGGCCTCTACTTGGATTGGAATTGGCAATGCGGTAATTGGCAGCCTTTTGGCATGGGTCGTTTTGGGAAGACGTACGCGCGTGATGAGCCAGCATTTGGAATCTAAGACGATGCCGGATTTCTTCGGTTCGAGATATGAAAGTAAGTCTTTAAAGATTGTGGCTTCAGCAATTGCGTTTATCTTTTTGGTTCCGTATACAGCATCTGTTTACAATGGTCTTTCGCGCTTATTTGGAATGGCGTTCAATATTCCATATGAAGTTTGTGTGATTGTGATGGCAGTCTTCACTGCGGTATATGTCATCTTAGGTGGATATATGGCGACTGCAATCAATGATTTTATTCAAGGAATCATTATGCTGATTGGGATTGTAGCAGTCATTGCGGCTGTCTTAAGCGGTCAGGGTGGTTTTATGGAAGCAGTCAAAAAGCTTGCGGAGCTTGAAAGTGACGTGGCAGTGACGGCAGGGCAGCAGGGGGCATTCACCTCTTTCTTTGGACCGGACCCTTTGAATTTGTTGGGGGTTGTAATCTTGACCTCGCTTGGAACGTGGGGGCTTCCGCAGATGGTACATAAGTTTTACGCAATCAAGGATGAGAAGGCGGTTTATTCCGGCACCATCATTTCCACTTTGTTTGCAATTGTGGTATCAGGCGGCTGCTATTTTCTTGGCGGATTTGCAAGATTGTTTGACAGTAAAGAGATTCACGATACGGCAACGGACGCAGTGGTATATGACAGCATTATTCCGTTTATGCTATCGAAGCTGCCGGATATTCTGATTGGTATCGTTGTGGTACTGGTGCTTTCCGCATCGATGTCAACCTTGTCTTCGCTGGTTATGACTTCGAGCTCGACTTTGACTCTGGACTTTATCAAAGGCACCATCGTGAAGAAGATGGATGAGAAAAAGCAGGTATTTACCATGCAGGTATTTATTGTGTTCTTTATTGTGCTGTCGGTTGTGATTGCACTGGATCCGCCAACCTTTATTGCGCAGCTGATGGGAATCTCTTGGGGCGCACTTGCGGGAGCCTTCCTTGCACCGTTCTTATATGGTTTGTACTGGAAGGGCGTGACAAAGGCAGCAGTCTGGGCAAGCTTTGCCTGTGGTGTAGGTATTACGGTATCGAACCTGTTTTTGAAATACATTGCATCCCCGATTAACGCAGGCGCGATTGCAATGATAGCAGGACTTGTGGTCGTACCTCTGGTAAGCTGGGTGACACCGAAGATGCAAAAGGAAAAACTCGAAGAACTTTTTGCATGCTACGAGGAGGAAGTAGTAATAAAGAAGAAACACTCTTTAGAGGAAAAGTGATCCGCATAAAAATAGAAAAAGAACTACTTGACGGACGTCTTGACTTGTGATACAATGGCTAGGCGAATGGAAGTAGGTCTTTTTTTTATGCCTAAAAATGGGTAGTCTCGCAAACTACCGGTAACACGTAAATATCAAAAAAAGCGAGGTGGAAGTTGTGCGCACAAAGATAACATTGGCATGTACAGAATGCAAACAGCGTAACTACGATACGATGAAGGATAAGAAGACACATCCGGAACGTATGGAGACGAAAAAGTACTGCAAGTTCTGTAAGACACACACATTACACAAGGAAACGAAGTAATATCGTTGAAAGGAGTGAATGTTATGGCAGAGAATACAGAAAAAGTAGTAAAGTCTGAGAAGACAGCAAAGACTGAGAAAGTCAAAAAACCAAGCTGGTTCAAAGGTCTGAAGGCAGAGTTCAAGAAGATCGTTTGGCCGGACAGGAAGACACTTGCAAAACAAACGGTAGCAGTTATAGTGTGTTCGATTTTACTTGGAGCAATCATCGCAGTCATCGATGTATTGATTCAGTACGGAATCGATTTCCTTGTAAAGTAAGACCGTAGGACGAAAGGTGATTTTATGTCGGAAGCAAAATGGTATGTCGTTCATACTTATTCAGGGTATGAGAACAAAGTAAAAGCGAACATTGATAAGACGATTGAGAACAGACACCTTGAAGATCAGATCTTAGAAGTAAGAGTTCCGATGCAGGAAGTCGTTGAGATGAAGAACGGAACCCAGAAGGCGTCCTTGAAGAAGCTGTATCCGGGCTATGTGATGCTTCATATGATTATGAATGACGACACATGGTACGTTGTGAGAAACACACGTGGGGTTACAGGATTCGTTGGGCCGGGATCAAAGCCGGTGCCGCTTACGGATGCAGAGATTAGCAATCTTGGAATTGCAGATGCAGGTGTCGTGGTTTCTTACGAAGTCGGTGAGACAATCGTGGTTACCGCAGGAGCATGGAAAGATACGGTTGGTATGGTAAAAGAAGTCAATGCTCAGAGACAAAGTTTGACAATCAGTGTTGAGCTGTTTGGTCGCGAAACGCCAGTTGAAATAAGTTTCGCAGAAGTAAAGAAGATGCAATAAGCATCAAGGAAAAGTGTAACAAGTAAAAGTGGGAGGGAAATCCCCGTAAATACCACAAGGAGGTACTGAAAATGGCAAAGAAAGTTACAGGTTATATCAAATTACAGATTCCAGCTGGAAAGGCAACTCCGGCACCACCGGTAGGTCCGGCTCTCGGACAGCACGGTGTAAACATCGTTGAATTTACAAAACAATTCAATGCAAAGACTGCAGATCAGGGTGACTTAATCATCCCTGTAGTTATTACAGTTTACAATGACAGAAGCTTCAGCTTCATCACAAAGACACCACCGGCAGCAGTTTTGATTAAGAAGGCTTGCGGATTGAAGTCTGGTTCAGGTGTTCCGAACAAGACAAAGGTAGCTACAATCACAAAGGCACAGTTAGAAGAGATTGCAAAGTTGAAGATGCCGGATTTGAACGCAGCAAGCGTAGAGGCAGCTATGAGCATGGTTGCAGGAACTTGCCGTTCTATGGGTGTAAAAGTAGAAGAGTAACATTGTAAATTTGTAGATGTGGGAGGGCTAGCTCCCGATATTACCACTAGGAGGTTATTGAAATGAAAAGAGGAAAGAAATACGTAGAAGCTGCAAAGCAAATCGAAAGAGGAAATCTTTACGACAAAGCAGAAGCAATCGCATTGGTTAAGAAATGCGCAGTAGCAAAATTTGATGAGACAATCGAGGCTCATATCAGAACAGGTTGTGACGGACGTCATGCAGACCAGCAGATTCGTGGTGCAGTTGTACTGCCACACGGAACAGGTAAGCAGGTTCGTATCTTAGTATTTGCAAAGGATGCAAAGGCTGAGGAAGCAAAGGCAGCAGGTGCTGACTATGTAGGAGCAGAGGACTTGATTCCGAAGATTCAGAACGAGGGATGGTTCGAGTTCGATGTTGTAGTTGCAACTCCAGATATGATGGGTGTTGTTGGTCGTCTTGGTCGTGTACTTGGACCAAAGGGATTGATGCCGAACCCGAAGGCTGGAACTGTAACAATGGATGTTACAAAGGCTGTGAATGATATCAAAGCCGGTAAGATTGAATACAGATTAGACAAGACAAACATTATCCACGTGCCAGTGGGAAAAGCTTCTTTCACAGAGGAGCAATTAGCGGACAACTTCCAGACGCTTATCGATGCAATCAACAAGGCAAAACCGGCAGCAGTAAAGGGTCAGTATTTAAAGAGCGTGACACTTACTTCTACTATGGGACCTGGTGTAAAAATCAACCCTGCAAAGTTGTCGTAACAGTTCAGCCATGACACAGTGATATGACTAGCATGCTTGCATGAATAGGCATATCGGTGTTGGCATGAGGTGAGCGCCTCTCAATGAGCAAAGTTAGCTGCATAGCAGCGGGAAAGTGCCATCGGCACGTCTTTGCGAATGGCGCAGCTGAACTACTTGAAAAAAAGGTTGACATCAAATATAACACTTGCTATAATAGCAAAGGAATAAACTGCCGAAGACAGTAGGTGCCGTAAGGCATAAGGGTTTGTACGCCTACCGAGGAAGATTAAAATTCATTTATGAATTTACAACCCTCTATGTCTTTGACGTAGAGGGTTTTTTATCGGCGGTGCCAATATTCAAAATAATATAAGGAGGTGCACCATTCGTGGCAAAAGTTGAATTAAAACAACCAATCGTCGCAGCAATCGCTGAAGACGTGAAGGACGCAGCGTCAGTTGTATTAGTTGATTATCGTGGATTAACTGTAGCAGAAGATACAGAATTGCGTAATCAATTAAGAGCTGCCGGCATCATCTACAAGGTTTGCAAGAACACGATGATGAAGAGAGCGTTCGAAGGAACAGAATTTGAAGGTCTGGGTGAATACTTAGAAGGACCGAGTGCTATGGCAGTATCGAAAGATGATGCGACAGCAGCAGCTAGAATCCTTTGCAAGTTCGCAAAGACGGCTGAAAAGTTAGAAGTAAAAGGCGGTGTGGTTGAAGGTAAAGTGTATGATGTAGCCGGTATTCAGGCATTATCAGCAATTCCTTCAAGAGAAGAATTACTTTCAAAATTACTTGGAAGCATTCAGTCACCAATCGCAAACTTTGCTCGTGTTATTAAGCAGATTGCTGAAAATGGCGGAGCAGTTGCAGAGACAGCAGAAGCAGCTACTGAAGAAGCAGTTGCAGAGCCTGTAGCAGAACCGGTTGCAGAAGAGCCGGCAGTAGAAGCAGTAGCTGAAGAAGTTGCAACAGAAGCAGCGGCAGAAGAGACTGCGGAATAATCAAAGGAACAGGGGAATGACCCCACAAAACAATAATTATAATTTTACGGAGGTAAATAAAATGGCAAAATTAACAACAGCTGAGATGATCGAAGCGATCAAAGAATTATCAGTATTAGAATTGAACGAGTTAGTAAAAGCATGTGAAGAAGAGTTTGGTGTATCTGCAGCAGCAGGTGTTGTAGTTGCAGCAGCAGGTGCTGGAGAGGCAGCAGCTGCAGAAGAGAAAGATGAGTTCAACGTAGAGCTGACATCAGCAGGAGCATCTAAGGTTAAGGTAATCAAGGTTGTTCGTGAGATCACAGGACTTGGTTTGAAGGAAGCAAAAGATGTAGTAGATGGCGCTCCGAAGGTAATTAAGGAAGGCGTTTCTAAGGCAGAGGCTGAGGAAATCAAGGCTAAATTAGAGGCTGAGGGTGCAGAAGTTACATTGAAATAATGTATCGTATGTCAAAGGACCGTGTCGAAAGACGCGGTCCTTTTTTGCTTTATAGGAAACTTCGTTTCCATAAAGCAAAAACACTCCGTGAGGATGCGCACCTCGCGGAGTCGAAGTATATTGCTACGCAATCCGCTCGGGCGCGAAGAGTCGCAAGCGACTCTTTGTTCTT
>JAXJPN010000089.1:0-2426 GCA_036311625.1 Faecalimonas sp. | reverse complement strand
ATTAATAAGGGGTTGTAGGAATCGCTTCCTACAACCGCTATTATAACACAAAAAAAGGAAAAAAAAAGTAGAAAATGAAAATTTTTCTAAAAATTTTTAAAAAAAGTGGAGAATCAAGCCCAAAATCAGCGGAAAATGTGGAAAAATAAATTTTTCGCATAAAAAAATCGTGCTGACACATACTAAGCGTGTACCAATTAAATCTCAGGAGGAATGAAAAATGGACAAGAACGCATATTCAAAGAATAACAACAGCACAAATGCAAACAACAATGCAAGCAAGAATGCAAACAGCAATGCAAGCAAGAACACAAACAACAATGCAAGCAAGAATGCAAACAAGAACACAAACAAGAATTCAAATTGTTCAAACGCAAGCGATAACTATTAGGGTGCGGTGCAGAAAGGAACTCTTCGGAGTTCCTTTTTCTGTGGATAAAATTCGGTTGACACAGAGATTTCTTCCACTTAATATAGAAGTAACACCAAAAGTGGAGGAAGAACATTGGAACAGCTAGAACTGATTGCCCCTTGCCATTTTGGCTTGGAGGCAGTGTTAAAACGAGAAATTTATGATTTGGGATATGAGATTGCAAGCGTGGAAGACGGACGTGTGTCATTCTATGGTGATTGGGAAGCGATATGTCGTGCAAACGTGTTTTTGCGTACTGCGGAGCGCGTGCTTTTAAAAGTCGGTTCGTTCAAGGCAGAGACCTTTGACGAGTTGTTTGAAGGCACGAAAAGCCTGTCTTGGGAGAACTATATTCCAAAGGACGGAAAGTTTTGGGTGGCAAAGGCTGCATCCGTAAAGAGTAAGCTCTTTAGTCCTTCGGATATTCAGTCCATTATGAAAAAAGCGATGGTCAATCGCTTAAAAGAGCACTATGATGTGGAGTGGTTTTCGGAGACAGGAGCTGCTTATCCGGTGCGTGTGTTTTTGATGAAGGATATGGTTACAGTCGGAATTGATACTTCCGGTGTTTCTTTACATAAGCGAGGGTATCGGCTTTTGCAGAGCAAGGCGCCGATTACCGAGACTTTGGCGGCGGCACTGATTTTGCTGACACCTTGGAAGAAGGATCGTATCTTTGTGGATCCATTTTGTGGTTGTGGAACTTTTTCGATTGAGGCGGCGATGATTGCGGCGAATATTGCACCGGGAATGAATCGTTCTTTTCTTGCAGAGGAGTGGGACAATCTGATTCCAAAGAAATTGTGGTACGAGACCATCGACGAGGCGCATGAATTGGTCGATAAGGATGTAAACGTGGATATTCAGGGCTATGATATCGATGGGGAAGTGCTTCGTGCGGCAAGGGAGAATGCGAAGGCAGCAGGCGTGGACCATCTGATTCATTTTCAACAACGTGCGGTCAAGGATTTGCGCCATCCAAAGAAGTATGGATTTGTGCTGACGAACCCGCCGTATGGTGAACGTTTGGAAGACCAGAAAACTTTGCCAACAATTTATCGGGAATTCGGAGCGAGTTTTCAGACTTTGGATAGCTGGTCAGCTTACGTGATTACCGGCTATGCAGATACGGAGCGCTATTTTGGAAGAAAGGCGGACAAGAACCGTAAGATTTATAATGGAATGTTAAAGACCTATTTTTACCAGTTCTTGGGTCCGAAGCCACCAAAGGCGAAGAGAGAAGGAACAGATTGAGAAGAGGGATTCGATATGGAAAGAAAGATTATTTTTGCAACGGGAAATGAAAATAAGATGAAAGAAATCCGTATGATTTTGGCGGATTTGGGAATGCCTATCTTATCGATGAAAGAGGCAGGAATTGCAGTGGATGTGGTGGAAGACGGAAGCACCTTTGAGGAGAATGCGTTGATTAAGGCGACAGAGATTGCCAAATATGTGGATAACTGCATTGTGTTAGCTGATGATTCCGGTTTGGAGATTGACTATTTAAATAAGGAGCCGGGTATTTACTCTGCACGCTATGCCGGTGAAGATACATCTTATGATATCAAAAACAATTTGTTGCTTTCACGTTTGGAGGGTGTGCCGGATGAAAAGAGAACGGCGCGTTTTGTGTGCGCGGTGGCAGCGGCATTTCCAGACGGAACGACAGAGGTTGTGCGCGGAACCATAGAGGGGCAGATTGGCCATGAAATCATTGGTGAGCACGGTTTTGGATATGATCCGATTTTCTATTTGCCGGAATATGGATGCACGACAGCACAGCTGGATCCGGTGAAGAAGAATGAGCTGAGCCATAGGGGAAATGCACTGCGAAAGATGCGTGAGATTATGGAGAGACGATAGATGCAAAAAAGTGAAAAAAGTTGTTGACAATTCTATGGGCGCAATATATAATGCTAATTGTGTCACGAAAAGCGTGTCTCGAATTGCGCGTCGGGGTGTGGCTCAGCTTGGCTAGAGCGCCTGGTTTGGGACCAGGAGGTCGCAGGTT
>JAXJPN010000088.1:0-2401 GCA_036311625.1 Faecalimonas sp. | reverse complement strand
TGAACATCTCTGGTCCATTCAACATCCAATACTTGGCTAAGGACAACGAAATCAAGGTAATCGAATGTAACCTTCGCGCATCTCGTTCATTCCCATTCGTTTCAAAGATTTTGAAACGCAACTTTATCGAAACTGCTACTCGCATCATGCTCGATGCTCCATATAGCAAGCCAGACAAGAGCGCATTCGATATTGACTGGATTGGTGTGAAGGCATCACAGTTCTCATTCTCTCGTTTGCACAAGGCTGACCCTGTATTGGGTGTAGACATGTCATCAACCGGTGAAGTAGGTTGTATGGGTGACGACTTCAACGAAGCATTATTGAACGCGATGATTTCTGTAGGCTTCAGCATTCCTAAGAAGGCAGTTATGTTCTCAACTGGTGCAGCGAAGTCTAAGGTAGAATTGCTTGAATCAAGCCGCATGTTGCAGAAGAGAGGTTACGAAATCTATGCAACAGCAGGTACTGCTACCTTCTTGAACGCTCATGGTGTAAGCACTACTCCTGTATTCTGGCCAGACGAACGTCCAGATGCAGAAAACAATATCATGACCATGATTGCCGACCACAAGTTCGACCTTATTGTAAACATTCCGAAGAACCACACTAAGCGCGAATTGACTAATGGTTACAAGATTCGTCGTGGTGCTATCGATCATAACATTCCTTTGATAACCAACGCTCGCTTG
The DNA here is from genome assembly GCA_036311625.1 of Faecalimonas sp. Taxonomy (GTDB): domain Bacteria; phylum Bacillota; class Clostridia; order Lachnospirales; family Lachnospiraceae; genus Faecalimonas. The sequence goes on along the minus strand of JAXJPN010000088.1, from coordinate 1,709 downwards.
GCTAGCGCATTCGTTAAGGCCTTCTGCGAAATGGATGAAAAGGATATCCAAATCAAGCCATGGCAAGAATATTAATTCTAAGCTATATATAATAAAGGAAGAGGAGCTTCGTTTGAAGCTCCTCTTCCTTTATATGTAATCACTTGATGACGACAGCTTTTAGCCAGTCTTAGTGCGATAGCCTATTCCAAGAATCTGTTACGCAACACATCCATCATTTCAGGAGTAACACCGATACACTCGGTCAGATAATTCGTGAGTGAACCGTATTTGGCATCCACCTTGTCCAAGGTAGCCTCGAAAATGACCGGATTGGCACTGATCAAGGTGTTGATCACCGTCTTTTGCAATTCGGTTTCAGTCTTGATTTTCGTTGTCATCGGATCATAATAATCCTTCGACAGGGTAAAGTCCGCCATAATCAGTTCACGGTCTGCACCCAAGGCGGCCAATAACATGGCCGATGCACTACCGGCACGGTCCTTCCCTTGCGTACAATGCCATAACACAGCTCCGTCTTCCGGCTTAACAGTCAACAAGTCTGCAAAGAATTGGCGATAAACCTCCTGCGACGATTCCTCGAAGAAAATGACATCATACATGCTTGTACACATAGCTTGTACTGAAGGATGATCAGCATATTGCAACAACATACCTATCATCTGTTGTTCATTCTCGAACTTAGTGTCGGACTCACTCTCACCTCCAGCGAAAGACAAGGCCAACGACAAGTATCTAGCCTTTCCCGGGATAACATCCGGAGCCGATAGACTCTCTTCTTTACCACGAAAATCATAGATACATTGCACCTTGTACTTATCACAAAGCAATGTTGAATCTTCTTTCGAAAGCTCTGAAATTTTAGCAGTTCGAAGGAGCAGATTGTCCTTGATTCGTCTACTTCCAATCTGATAACCACCCAGCTGTCGGGCATTATGTGCACTAGTAAGACCTATCAGTTGATTCTTCAACTCGATTTTCTGCTCCTCAACGACATTCGTCTGACAAGAAACAAGCATGACCATGATACTTATTATAATAGATAAAGTACGAATCATATCTGCAATCATTTATCAAAGAGAACTAACCAAGAATTTGATTCCGCCGGCAATCTTCTGGATATTCGGAAAGAAGTGCTGACGAGCCATTTCAATGATAGCAGGACGGTACTTTTCTGTGCCACTTGTAGTGAATCCAATCGCAAATACAGCTCTGATGAGACGCAAACCATCCAACAAACCACCCATCTTCTGAATCATTTCCGGGTCCTCAGTCTTGAAATACTTACGGATAAAGCAATCCTTGAAAAGCTTGACTGTAGCGTTGTCCATGCCGCAAATGCCCATTGTCATCTCATCCGTTCTCATTCCGTTGAGAATGACCGCAATGGAGATGAGGTCATAAATAGGATGTCCTACCGACATACCTTCCATATCAATCCAAAGCATCTCTCCGTTCTGAATCATAATATTCTTCGGATGAGCATCACAGTGCACCAATCTGTCGCCTTCCGGAAGGACTTCGAGAATCTGCTTCATGAGTTCGCCTTCTTCTTCAGTCTAGTATTTGGAGGCAGCTTCCACCTGCTTGGCATAGCTTGCCTTGGCACTGCCAAACACCGGATTGTCTGTGTGAACAGAGTGGAGCAAATTCAATTGCTCAATGTATCTCTCGGTCCATTCCTCCATTCGGCATGGGTCCTTCTGGAT
>JAXJPN010000087.1:0-2561 GCA_036311625.1 Faecalimonas sp. | reverse complement strand
CGCATTACTTAGAACTGCTCGAGCGATTGGATGTATGTGTGAATCGCCAACTGCTTACTGCTTACGACAAGCGTTCCATCGTATCCATGATGAAAAAGGTGATGGATTACTTAACAAAGAAGTTTTCCAATGTAAAGGAAGGATTGGGTGAGGTTATGTTTGGTAAGGTGTTGAATTATGAGGCGCACGATATTTTGTTACAAGGGCGAGCAGAAGGGGAAGAGGCAAAGCTTGTTGAGCTGATAAAAAAGAAGCTTGCGAAAGGGCAGTCTGTGGAGCAGATTGCAGAAGATTTAGTGGAAGATGTAGAGACGATTCAAAAGTTAATTGACGGGAATGCGCTTTCTTAGGGAGGACGAGGCGGGTGCAGATAGATGTACCCGCTTTTATTAGTGTAAATATTACATTCAACAAACATTACTTGGGTTTGTAAAAAGTGCTTGCTTTTTCGAATAGCAGGTGCTATACTACCAACAGTAGCATAAGGAATCGGCAGAAGAGTGGACGAAAGTTCACTCTTCTTCATATGTAGGACATATGAAGAAGAATATTATGCGCAGCTCGCAGAGTGGAAAATGCTGCAATGCAGCCTGCTCGCGCGCAGCGATTGCGCAAGACGCAATCTTATTTTCATGTAGGACATATGAGGAATGGGAGGTTTTAGATTGTCTAAGAGAGAACAGTACGAACAACAAACAGAAGTATTATTACAACCGATTGTGGAAGGTAAGGGATTTGAATTGGTGGATGTAGAGTATGTGAAAGAAGGCGGGAATTGGTACCTGCGTGCCTACATCGACAAGCCGGGCGGCATTACCGTAGACGATTGTGAGATTGTCAGTAGAGCATTTTCTGATATCCTAGATGAGAAGGATTACATCGAAGATGCCTACATTTTCGAGGTGAGCTCACCGGGACTTGGCAGACCCTTGAAGAAGGAGAAGGATTTTGCGAGAAGTCTTGGGGAGGAAGTGGAAGTGCGAACCTACCGTGCAATTGACAGGCAGAAAGAGTTTGTTGGATTGTTAAAGGCATATGACGAAGAGACAGTTACCTTAGAGTATGAGGACGAGACGACTCAGGTGTTCCAAAGAAGCGACATCGCATTGATTCGATTGGCGTTTGATTTTTAAAAGATAAAAGAGATGATTAAGAGGAGGAAAAAGGAAAAATGAACACAGAATTATTGGAAGCATTGAATGTGCTGGAAAAGGAAAAAGAGATTAGCAAAGAGACCATGTTAGAGGCAATTGAGAACTCACTTATCAATGCCTGCAAGAATCATTTTGGAAAGGCAGATAACATCAAGGTGGTTATGGATCACGAGACTTGTGAATATGCTGTATATGCAGAAAAGACAGTCGTAGAAGAAGTGGAAGATCCGGTGATGGAAATCAGCCTTGCAGAGGCAAAGATGAAGGATGCCAAATTTGAACTTGGCGATATCGTGCAGATTCCGGTAGAGTCAAAGTCCTTTGGCCGTATTGCGACGCAGAATGCAAAGAATCTCATTTTGCAGAAGATTCGCGAGGAAGAGCGCAAGGTTGTATATGACCAGTATTTTGAAAAAGAGAAAGATATCGTGACCGGTATCGTGCAGCGTTATGTTGGAAAGAACATCAGCATCAACTTAGGAAAAGCAGATGCGATGTTGACAGAGAATGAGCAGATTCGCGGTGAGGTGTTTAAACCGACAGAGCGTATCAAATTATATGTAGTAGAAGTGAAGAATACCACAAAGGGACCGAAGATTTTAGTTTCTCGTACACACCCGGAATTGGTTCGCCGTTTGTTTGAATCGGAAGTAACCGAGGTAAGAGAGGGGATTGTCGAGATTAAAAGTGTTGCCAGAGAAGCAGGCTCTCGTACAAAGATTGCAGTGTGGTCAAATGACCCGGATGTAGATGCAGTCGGCGCTTGTGTTGGTATGAACGGTGCGAGAGTTAACTCTATCGTAAGTGAACTGCGCGGAGAGAAGATTGATATTATCAACTGGAGTGAGAATCCGGCATACTTGATTGAGAATGCCTTGAGCCCGGCGAAAGTAATCTCGGTAGCAGCTGACCCGGATGACAAGACGGCAAGTGTCATCGTTCCGGATTATCAGTTGTCCCTTGCAATCGGCAAAGAAGGTCAGAATGCAAGATTGGCCGCAAGACTGACTGGATATAAGATTGATATTAAGAGTGAGACTCAGGCAATCGAATCGGGCGAACTTCCGGCGAACTATATGGATATGGAATATTTGGAAGAAGAGTACGACGAGTATGACTACGAATAGAAAAGTCCCAATGCGCAAATGCGTGGGTTGCGGGGAAATGAGAAGCAAAAAAGAAATGCTGCGTGTTTTGAAGACAGCGGAGAATACATTTGAGTTGGATGCGACGGGCAAGAAGAATGGTCGTGGAGCCTATCTTTGCTGCAGCAAGGAATGTTTTGCAAAGGCAGTAAAGAGCAAAGGTCTAGAGCGTTCTTTTAAGCAGGCGATTCCGAAAGAAGTCTATGAAAAATTAGAAAAGGAGATGGATTCTCTTGAGATTGAATAAAGCATTATCGATGCT
>JAXJPN010000086.1:0-7474 GCA_036311625.1 Faecalimonas sp. | reverse complement strand
TCGCACATGATGTTTTACGAACAAGCAGCTAATAATAGATATTACCCCGTAAAATCCGGGGCTAATATTTTACTTATTTTGGGACATTTTCAAAAATGCTTGACACCAAAAATCACTTTTCTTTTTCCCAATTTTCCCCGCTCGCATAATCAATCTCGATTCCCGGTTGTACATTGTAGACATAAACGTGAAACTGCACACCGGCTCCTTCATCCTCCACTGAAAAAGCTTCCATCTGCACGCCGGACGCTACCAGATTCGTCCCCTCATAAATTGGCGTGACGCGATACATAACATGGTTCCCTGTCTCCCGAATGTATTCCGCCACCTCATTCTCAAACGGCAGCATACCTTCTGTATTCATATAACGGGTGCCAGTAATCAGATTCTTTTCATTGGCATTCTCACCTGCAAGTTGAAAACCAATCAAATGGCAGCGATTATATATATAATTGCCATCTACCGTATCATACTTGGCAAATTGCCACCCGGACGGTTTGATATGTCCAATCTGTCCTCGCTCCTCTGTCGGCATCAATTCATAGCCCAACATCGCTTCTGCAACACCGCAGCGTCCCAAAAAATCAAGTTCGCTGTAACTTTCATAAACATCCGCCGACAATTCTGCCTCTGTAAATGCAGGTACATTCTCATTGATAATCACATATGGTGATTCTACATAATTCGGTACCTCCGCCACGTTGACCGCATGAGGTGGTGCCTGATTCAAAAACTGTGGCGCCAGTATACGAGAAATCCCCAGAACAAGCATGCCGCAAAGCACAATTCCATATCGTTTTTGTCTTTTTGTAAGCTTCATATTCTTCACCTTATTTCCATATTTGCATATGCTAATGGTAACAGATTTTTGACGAGGTTTCCATATGAATCCGAATAATAACAAAGGAAATTTGCAAATCAATGTCACCTCTGCCGGAGATGCGCGCCCGATTCCCGGCGCTCGCGTATCAATCGCATATACCGGTGTCCCGGAAACAACACTTGAAGAATTGACCACCGATTCCTCCGGGCAAACAGAAACCATTGCGCTAGACACGCCTCCTCTAGAGTATAGCATCAATCCAAATGTGGATATCCAACCCTATTCTGAATATACTTTGACAATTACTGCTCCGGAGTTTGAATCTATCAGCATTTCTGGAACAGAGCTTTTGCCGGATGTCACCGCACTGCAAAATGTGCGCATGCGGCCCTTGACCCCTGTTGCAAGTCAGGAGGAAGTATTTGTGATTCCGGCACATACCTTATATGGCGATTATCCACCCAAAATTCCAGAAGCGGAAATCAAGCCGGTGCGCGAAACAGGCGAAATTGTATTAAGTCGTGTCGTTGTTCCAGAATATATCGTCGTACATGATGGTTCTCCACGCGATTCAACCGCACAGAACTATTATGTGAAATACAAAGACTACATCAAAAATGTGGCTTCAAGTGAAATCTATGCAACTTGGGAACCGGCTGCCATTCGAGCAAATGTGCTTGCCATTATGTCCTTTACCTTGAACCGCGTATATACCGAATGGTATCGCAATCAGGGATATGATTTTACCATCACATCCTCCACCGCATTTGACCACAAATGGATACCCGAACGAAATATATACGACACCATTTCTGTCATTGTCGATGAACTGTTTGCAAGCTATCTTTCACGCCCCAACGTAAAGCAACCGATTCTAACACAATATTGCGATGGCAGACAGGTACAGTGTCCCAACTGGATGACACAGTGGGGAAGCCAGTCTCTGGCACAGCGCGGGTACTCCGCAATTGAAATTCTCCGCTATTACTATGGTGACAATATGTATATCAACACCGCGCAAGAGATTTCCGGCATTCCATCCTCATGGCCGGGTTACAACTTAGAGCAAGGCTCAACCGGTGACAAAGTTCGACAAATGCAAGAACAATTGAATGTGATTGCCGGTGCATATCCCGCCATTCCAAAACTCACAGTGGATGGCATCTACGGACCGGCGACAGCTGCTACTGTACGCGAATTTCAATCCGTATTCGGACTTCCGGTAACCGGCATTGTCGATTATCGGACTTGGTATAAGATATCAGAAATTTATGTTGGCGTATCAAGAATCGCTGAATTGGTATAAAAAAGAAGGCGTATGTTGGCAAAATCATACGCCTTTTTTCAATCATCCAGACACTATTCCAGTATCTCTTTTACTTTCTCTATTGACACATTACACATCTCGGCAATCTCCTTTGCACCCTTTCCATCAAGATGCAATTTGAAAATCCGTTTTGCAAGCACTTCACCTTCTGCCTTTCCTTCTGCAAATGCATCCTCAAGTTCTTCTTCCCAAATCATATACAATGCCCCCATTTCGCGACTGACCTTCACTTTTCTGACAGTTTCCTTTAAAGAACTGATGTTTTTTAAAACAACCTTTTTATATCATTGAACATCACAAATGCCATCAATGCCAAAAGCAAGACCATACCGATGCCGTGTACGATGCCCTCTTTCTCCGGCGGCACGCGCTTTCTGCGTATTGCCTCTATAAATAGGAACACCAGTCTGCCGCCATCCAAAGCCGGAAGCGGAAGCAGATTCATCACACCCAGATTCGCTGATAAGAGAATGCCAATATACAGCATCTGCATCAGCACAATCATCGCGCCGCTATCTTTTGTTGCCTGATAACTATCATCTACCATATTCACAATGCCGACGGGACCGGACAAATTATTAAGGCCGATTGCACCGGTAATCAGCATCTCTAAACTCTCAAGCGTCGTACAAATCCAAAACTTCACTTCATACACCGCATATTGAAAGGTTCGAAATACATTCCCTTTGGTATAGCTCTCAGGTGATAACAGACCAAGTCTGTAATAGTCATCCTCACCCTTCTTTGGTTCAAGTGTCACCTCATATTGTTTGCCATCACGCTCATAGACCAGTTCTACAGTCTCTCCCTGATGAAAGCGATTATAATTGGTCACTTCGCGCCAAAGATGTGTGCGTTTGCCATTCATCTCGATAATACGGTCTCCTGCTTGCATTCCTTTTACTTCCGCCGCATACCCCTCAGACACACCGGAAATCACCGGCTCATCATATCCTGTATAGCCTACCACAATGACAGAAAAGAGAAACGCCAAAATAAAATTAAAAATAGCACCCGCCGCCACAACTGCAATCCTTGCCCATACGGATTTGCTGTTGAAGCTTCCTTCTGAAATGTCATCTGCATCGTCCTCGCCCATCTCACACGAACCGCCAATCGGCAGAAGTTTGAGAGAATACCGAGTCTCCCCCTTTACTATACTAAGAAGTCTAGGTCCCATTCCAATGGAAAACTCATTTACGCGAATCCCATTTGCCTTTGCTAACAGAAAATGTCCCAACTCGTGTACACATACAATCGTGCTAAACACGAGAATTGCGAGTATAATCCCCAAATTACCACCTGCTTTCTATCTGCTCATATACTTCTTGTTCCGTCTCTAGAATCTGTGCTACTGACGGATTTGCGAGATTCTTATGACTGCGCATACAGTCCTCAATCATCTCTGGAATCTGTAAATACGCAATCTTACGATCTAAAAATTTGCCAACTGCGCATTCATTCGCCGCATTAAATACTGTCGGCATACTTCCACCTGCTTTTCCCGCTTCAAACGCAAGACGCAAGCCATAAAAAGTATCCATATCCGGCTTTTCAAACGTCATCTGTGAGAGTCTGGCAAAGTCCACTCTGTCACCCGCCAGATACCGTCTTTCTGGATAATACAAGGCATACTGAATCGGCAGCTTCATATCCGGCGTGCCAAGCTCAGCAATGATTGCACCATCTTCATATTCTACCATCGAATGGATGATACTCTGTGGATGTACCACAACTTCAATCTGCTCAAAATCCACATCAAAGAGCCATCTTGCCTCAATCACTTCCAGACCTTTGTTCACCAAAGTCGAAGAATCAATGGTAATCTTTCTTCCCATCTCCCAATTCGGATGCTTTAAGGCGTCTTCGACTTGAATATGTGCAAGCTCCTCCCGCTTCTTCCCACGAAAGGGACCTCCCGAAGCCGTCAATAAAATCTTATGCAAGGACTTCTTGGGATTCCCCTGCAAAGACTGGAATATTGCACTGTGTTCGCTATCTACCGGCAAAATCGAGACCTTATGCTCTGCCGCAAGCGGCATAATGATATGCCCCGCTGTTACCAAAGTCTCTTTATTCGCCAGCGCAATGTGTTTACCTGCCTTGATCGCTTCAATCGTCGGCCGAATCCCAATCATACCAACAATCGCCGTAACCAAGAGCTCCACGCCTTCCGGTACCGAAACCGCAAGCAGACCATCCATACCTGCGAGAACCTCGACCTGCAAATCCCCTACCTTTGTCCGCAGCTCCTTCGCTTTTTCCACCGACCATACTGCAACAAGCTTCGGTCGAAACTCTCGAATCTGTGCCTCTAAAAGCGTGATATTATTTCCGGCTGCCAGCCCCAACACCTGAACATCTCCATTTGCACGCACAACCTCTAAGGTCTGCGTTCCAATCGAGCCGGTAGAGCCAAGAATCGCAATCTTCTTCATCGAATCTACTCCTTAACTACATCAAAATTGTCACCATATAATAAATAATCGGTGCTGTAATAATCACACTGTCAAAGCGATCCAAAATTCCGCCATGACCCGGAATCAGCTTTCCGTAATCCTTAATATCGTGATTCCGCTTAATTGCCGAAGCTGCCAAATCTCCCACTTGTGAAATAACCGCACCTGCCGCACATATCAAAGCGTAATACAATACATTTGCATTGACATCGGAAGCAAAACGATTAAGCGCAAGGGCATACAGCACACCCAAAAGCGCTGCACCAACAACACCGCCCACTGCTCCTTCGATGGATTTCTTTGGACTCAAAACCGGTGCCAGCTTATGCTTGCCAATGAGCATACCCACGCAGTACGCACTCGTGTCACATCCCCAAGAGCAAAGGAAAATCAACCACACCAAAAAGGCACCCTGCTCTAACAGACGAATCTGGTATACATAAGAAAGCATAAATGCGACATAAAACAAACCAAAAAAGGTAAGCATAACCTGTTCCGAGCGATACTTTGGATATGCAAACACATAGATTGCCAGCAACAAGATTAAAAATCCTACCAAAAGGCAGACAATCCATTCCCCCATTCCAAAACGAAGCAAGGCAAAATAAGCGATTGCCGCCAAGTACCCTGCGATTCCAAGTGTCTTCTTTTCCACGCTTAAAATCTTGTAAATCTCTGTCATACCAATCAAGCTGATTGCCAGGATGGTAAAAAACAATACATCTCCGCCGACAATCATCGTCACCAATGCAATCAATACCAACAGAATTCCACTCAGTAATCTTGTCTTAAACATGTGCTTCTCCTTCCGTAACACCGCCATAGCGTCTCTCTCTACCATTATAGTACGCAATCGCCTTTTCTAATTCCTCTTTCGTAAAATCCGGCCATAATACGTCCGTAAAATAGAATTCACTGTACGCAAGCTGCCAGAGCAGATAATTAGACAGACGAAGCTCCCCACTGGTGCGAATCATCAAATCCGGGTCTGGAATACCATGCGTGTCCAAATAACTCTCAAACAATTCCTCATCTATCTTTTCACAATCCACCTTGCCCTCAGCACAATCCTTGCCAAGTCTGCGCATCGCGCGCACCATCTCATCTCGGCTTCCATAATTCAAGGCAATCTGAAAACAAAGACCGTCATTATTCTTCGTCGCTTCCTCAAGCTCTGCAATTCGCTTCTGAATATCCGCATCTAAAGCCGTCTTATCCCCCAACACACGTACACACATACGGTTCTTATCTGCAGTCTTGAGACAGGTCTTCATATAATTGCGAAGCAGACCCATCAACGCATCCACTTCCTCTTTTGGCCGCTTCCAATTCTCAGTAGAAAATGCATACACGGTCAGATACTTGACCCCCATCTTATATGCTTCCTCACAGATGCGCTCCACATTCTTACTTCCCTGTGCATGTCCATAATTTCGAGGCATTCCTTTCTTCTTCGCCCAGCGTCCGTTCCCATCTAAAATAATGGCAATATGTTGTGGTATCTTCATATCTGACTCCTCCTTCTGCAATCACGAAAGAAGATAAGTAGGAATCGCCTGCTTATCTTCTCTTTGCGCACTATACAGTAAGCACTTCTTTTGATTTGTCTTCTACTGCTTTATCCACCTCTGCAATATACTTGTCTGTCAGCTTCTGCAGTTGTGTCTCCAAGTCCTTAATCTCGTCCTCCGAAACCTCTGTTCCTTTTAACTTCTTAAAAGCGTCATTGCCGTCACGACGAATATTGCGAATTGCAACCTTTGCATTCTCGCCCTTCTTCTTTACATCCTTTACCAATTCTTTTCTGCGATCCTCAGTAAGCTCCGGGAAAATCAAACGGATGACTGTACCATCATTCGTCGGATTGATTCCGATATCGGATGTCAAAATTGCTTTTTCAATCTCCTTGAGCATCGTCTTTTCCCAAGGCTGAATCTGAATCATACGCGCTTCCGGAACTGAAACATTCGCCACCTACTGAATCGGTGTCGGCATACCATAATAATCGACAGCCAGCTTATCTAAAATATGTGGATTGGCACGCCCTGCACGAATCGTGCGAAGCTCTGCTTCCAAGCTGTTCAATGATTTCTGCATCTTTGTGTCATATACTGCTAATCTCTCGTTCATAATATCCTCCTCATCTATTTACACGGTCACTCTTGTACCTGTAAAATTCCCTTTCATTGTCTCTACGATACTATTCTCCTCATTCAATCCAAATACCAACATTGGCATCTTATTCTCCAGACACAAAATCGATGCGGCTAAATCGACTGCGGCAAGGCGCTTATCAATGGTCTCCTGAATGGAAATCTCGTCGTACTTCTTCGCATTCGAATTCAACTTCGGGTCACTGTCATAAATACCATCTATTGACTTTGCAAGCAGCATTGCATCTGCCTCAATCTCAATCGCACGAAGCACCGCGCCGGTATCTGTAGAAAAATACGGATGTCCGGTACCTCCTGCAAAGAAAACAACTTTTCCCGCCTGCAACGATGTGAGTGCTGCATCCTTTGAAAACAGGCTCGTAAAAGCACCACAACTAAACGGTGTAAAGACTTCCGTCTGCATTCCGACATATCGGAAAATCTCAGAAACATAAATACAATTCATCACGGTAGCCAGCATCCCAATCTGGTCTGCTTTGGTGCGGTCAATGGTCTCGCTGGTGCGTCCTCGCCAAAAGTTACCGCCGCCGGTTACAATCGCAACTTCAATCCCTTCGTCTACGAGCTGCTTCACCTGCTCTGCAACACCGATACAGGTCGCCTCATCAAATCCGGTCTTCTTATCTCCGGCCAAAGCTTCCCCGCTTAATTTTAACAATACTCTCTTCATACGCAGTATGCTCCTTCGTCT
>JAXJPN010000085.1:0-66806 GCA_036311625.1 Faecalimonas sp. | reverse complement strand
GCCACCGAGTCGCGGGAACCCACCATACGGAATTCAAATTTATTTCCGGTAAAAGCAAACGGAGTCGTGCGGTTCCGGTCTGTCGCATCCTTTGCAAAATCCGGAAGCGTATGTACGCCGGTCTCTAGCTTCTGCCGCTTGATACTGTGTGTTGCAGAACCGGTATTCACAAGCTGTTCAAGCACATCCTCCAGCTGCTCCCCTAAAGATACAGAAATAATCGCCGGCGGCGCCTCACTTGCACCCAGACGATAATCGTTCCCCACATCCGCTGCTGACTCCCGCAGCAGCTCTGCGTGACGGTCTACAGCGCGAAGCACGCAGGTCAAAATCATCAAGAACTGCAAATTGTCATGTGGCTTCTTTCCCGGATTCAAGAGATTCAAACCGTCATCCGTCGTCAACGACCAGTTGTTGTGCTTACCGGAACCATTCACACCCGCAAATGGCTTCTCATGTAAAAGACAATGTAGATTATGTCGATACGCCACCTGCTTCAAAGTCTCCATAATCAACTGGTTGTGATCCACTGCCACATTACACTGCTCGTAAATGGGCGCCAACTCATGTTGCGCCGGTGCCGCCTCGTTGTGCTGGGTCTTTGCCATTACCCCCATCTTCCAAAGTTCTTCATTCACGTCCTTCATAAAGCAGGCAATGCGCTCGCGAATCGCCCCAAAATAATGGTCATCCAACTCCTGTCCCTTCGGTGGCATCGCACCAAATAAGGTTCTGCCCGTAAAGACAAGGTCTTTTCTCTTCAAATACTTGTCGCGGTCTACCAAAAAATACTCCTGCTCTGCACCCACTGACGGAAGTACCGATTGGGAAGTCGTATTCCCAAACAAGCGAATCAGTCGAAGCGCCTGTTTATTGATTGCTTCCATTGAACGAAGCAACGGTGTCTTCTGGTCCAAAGCCTCACCCGTATAAGAACAAAAAGCCGTCGGAATATAAAGAATCGCGCCGGCTCCCGACTCATCCTTTTTAATAAATGCCGGTGAAGTACAATCCCAAGCTGTATATCCACGTGCCTCAAAGGTTGCACGCAGCCCTCCTGACGGGAAGGAAGACGCATCCGACTCTCCCTTAATCAACTCTTTTCCAGAGAATCCCATCAACACCCTACCATCTGCCTTCGGCGCAGAAAGAAACGCATCATGCTTCTCTGCCGTCGCTCCGGTAAGCGGCTGAAACCAATGCGAATAATGGGTCGCACCTTTTTCCATCGCCCAGTTCTTCATCTCTTGTGCCACCACGTCTGCAACAGAAGCTTCCAAATCCTTCCCTTCCCGAATCGTGGCTTTTAATTCCTCATAGATTTCTTTCGGCAAACGTTCCCGCATCACAGCATCGTCAAACACGTTCTCGCCAAAAATCTCCATCACATTGGTTCCTTTACTCATACTTTCATCCTTCCTATTTAAGAGAAGGCAGAAGAAACTTGTTCTTCTGCCCCTATTATGAAAATGTATTCTTCTTATGCCTGATTTACAGATCCGAATAATTCCATCTTCTCTTTTACTTTTTCTTTGATTGCTGCAAAGCCCGGTGCTAATAACTTACGTGGGTCATAGCCTTTGCCCTGCAAATCTTTTCCAGCTTCGATGTACTCACGAGTTGCCTCTGCGAATACCAACTGACACTCTGTATTAACGTTGATCTTTGCAACACCAAGATCAATTGCCTTTCTAACCATCTCATCCGGAATACCTGTACCACCGTGAAGAACAAGCGGCATATCTCCTGTAAGCTGCTGAATTGCATCCAAAGTCTCAAAGCTAAGTCCTTCCCAGTTCTCAGGATACTTTCCATGAATGTTACCGATACCTGCTGCAAGCATATCTACACCCAAGTCAGCAATAGCCTTACACTCCTTCGGGTCTGCACATTCACCCTTACCTACAACACCGTCTTCCTCGCCGCCGATTGCGCCTACTTCTGCTTCCAAAGACATTCCCTTTTCCTTGCAGATGTTCACCAATTCTGTAGTCTTTGCAACATTCTCCTCGATTGGATAGTGTGAGCCATCGAACATAATTGAAGAGAAACCTGCTTCAATACACTTCATACATCCGTCATATGTACCGTGATCTAAGTGAATTGCTACCGGAACTGTAATGTTCAATTCCTCAATCATGCCCTTCACCATACCAACTACGGTCTTATATCCAGCCATATACTTTCCTGCGCCCTCTGATACACCAAGTATAACCGGTGAGTTATTCTCCTGTGCAGTCTGTAAGATCGCTTTTGTCCACTCTAAGTTATTGATGTTAAACTGACCTACTGCGTAGTGTCCTGCTTTTGCTTTGTCAAGCATTTCTTTTGCTGATACTAACATAAATCCTACCTCCGATTATTTTCATTTTGCCTTCGCATTCCATTATAACCATTCTATTTCAAAAATCAAGTCCAATTTTTCAACTCTCAAACATAACTTATCAACTCTGAAGCATTTTGACATAGGCTTGAACCGTAATAAAAATCATTACCACCGGCAAAACAAAGGTCAAATAGATGCGATACGCCTTTGCTGTCGGAAACTTTAAGCCCGCTCCGGTATTTGCTTCCTTCGTAAATTTGTCCCATCCCCAGCCATATCTTGTTGTGCAGAACAAGAGGTATACAATCGCCCCCAATGGCAAGAGATTGTTGCTCACAAGAAAATCCTCCAAGCCCATAATATCCATACCAAACACCGAGAACGACGACCAATCCGTCATACCAAGTACGCATGGCAAACTCAACACAATCAGCAACGCCCCGTTAATCAGCATCGCCTTCTTGTGCGACCAGCCCCAAAGCTCGCTGGTGCAAGCCAAAATATTCTGGAATACGGCAATCACCGTAGACAATGCCGCAAACGTCATAAACAAGAAGAACAGTGACCCCCAGACACGGCCACCTGCCATCTCTCGAAATACATTCGGCAAGGTCACAAACACAAGACCCGGTCCTTCACCCGGACTAATCCCAAAAGAAAAACATGCCGGAAAAATAATAAGTCCAGACATCACGGCTACACAAGTATCCAATGCCATCACACTCACCGCTTCCCCCGTAAGCCTCCGCTCTTTTCCAATATAGCTTCCAAAAATAGAAAGGGAGCCAATGCCAATACTCAAAGTAAAGAAAGACTGCCCCATCGCAGCAAACACAACCTCACCAATACCGGCCTCCTGCATCTTTCCGAAATCCGGTTTGAGATAAAACGAAAGTCCTTCCAACGCATTCGGAAGCGTCATTGCTCGAATAATCAAAACAACCATAAGTCCCAAGAGGCTGAGCATCATCGGCTTTGTAACACGCTCCACACCCTTTTCAAGCCCAAACGAACAAACGAAAAGACTGATGACACAAATCAAAATCATCCAAAAAATCATCTCATTACGGTTTGAAGTGAGCTGACTAAAGATTCCCTCTACCTGCTTTGCTGTCACTCCGACAAACTCACCCTTTAACATCTTGACAAAATATGCCAGCATCCATCCTGCAACCGTCGTATAAAACATCATCAGCAGGAAATTTCCCCCAACGGCAAAATATTTGTGAATATGCCACTTTGTTCCCTTTGGCTCCAACACATCATAGGATCTCGCAATGCTCTTTTGGCTGGCACGACCCATCGCATATTCCATCACAACGACAGGCAGCCCCATTGCGACCAAAAAGAATAGGTAGATGAACACAAACATACCTCCACCATATTTGCCCGTAATATAAGGAAATCGCCATACATTTCCAAGTCCGATTGCGCACCCTGCCGAAATGAGGATAAATCCCAATCTCGAAGAAAACTTCTCTCTCTGTTCCATAAATAACTATAACCCTTCTTTTTTATTCCGTCTCATCTTCTGCCTCAACCATAATCTCTAAGGCTCTCTGCTCGTTCCGAATCTTTACATAATCATGCTCGCCGCCAAACTCTCCATCCAAAGTCCAAGGAATCTCCACGATTGACTCAAAAACAATCTCTCTTCCTTTGAAAGTCGTCATATGACGATTATTAAAATTCCCCATCAGAATGGAAGTTGCAATCTCATTCATATCAAGAATGTTCTTCGGCTTGCGAACAAGCGTCACTTCAAATTCTCCATCATCAAACTCAATCTGCTCTCCCGTAAGACCTTTAAAGCCGCCGACAGATTTGGAATTGGTTACCATCCCAATCATAAACTCATCTTCAATAATCTCACCATCACAGGTAATCTTCACGCGGTAAGACGGCACATTCGAAAGTTGCTTAATCCCTTCCAATATGTAGGCTGCATGCCCCAAAAGCTTCTTTAAGTTCTGATCTGTCTGATAAGCCACATCCGTAAACAAACCAAACGCCGCCACATACACGAACACATCCTTGTTGAAGGTTCCAATATCACAGGCGAATGGACGTCCATTGACAGCAGTATCAGCTGCACTCAACATATCTTTTGAAAGTCCAAGACTATTCGCAAAATCATTTGTCGTTCCCGCCGGAATATATCCGATTGGTGTCTTTACCTTGCGCTTCATCATACCCGTCACGACTTCATCCAAAGTTCCGTCACCACCACAGCATACGACCAAATCATACGCATCTTCTAAGTCTCGAACCTTGTGATAAGCGTCCCGATAGCTCTGTGTCGGATAGACGGTCAGCTCATAATCTGCACGCACAAAAATATCCAGAATATCGGACAGCTTTTGCTTAATCAATCCACGTCCCGCATTCGGATTATATACAAACAACATTCTCTTCATACTAGCACCTCCCGGCATCAAATTTCTAATAGGAACAAAGTTTCCTGTGAAGCAAAAAAGATTGCGCAATGCGCAATCTATACTTGTGCGTTCAAATACGCCTCAATCTCATTGGCCGCTACTTCTTCATCCGCGCCTTCTGTAATCACGGTAATGACATCGCCGCCTCTGACAGCCAAAGTCATCATTCCCATAAGACTCTTCGCATTGACCTTTCTGTTCTCAGCCTCAATATGTACCGAGCTGGAAAACTGGCTTGCCTTTTGCACAAGCATTGCGATCGGACTTGCCTGTAAGCCCGCTTCACTCATAGTTACTACCTTTTTGATCATAATGATTCTCCTCCTTACGCTTCTCTTAATTGTTCCGCTATCTCACTCAATTTCCGAATTCTATGATTCACTCCCGACTTGCCAAGCGGTGTCGAAAGCAATTCCCCCAACTCTTTTAAAGTTGCATTCGGGTATTCCAGACGCAATCCTGCAATCTCTGCCAAGCCTTCCGGCAATGTTCCAAAACCCACCGTATCACGAATGAACCGAATATCCTCTATCTGCTTCACAGCCGCAGACACGGTCTTGTTAATATTCGCCGTCTCGCAATTCACCTTGCGATTCACAGAATTGCGCATCTCTTTTAAGATTCGCACATTCTCCATCTCCATCAGCGCAAGAGGCGCTTCCATAACATTCAGTAAATCCACAATCTGCGCACCTTCTTTTAGGTAAACCACATAAGAATTCTTTCGTGGAATCACTTTTGCTTCCAATCCAAAGCCATTGATAATCGTGCGTATCTGCCTTGCCTTCTTTTGCGCGGCACACACCACCTCAATGTGATAAGACTTATTCGGATCGCTCATAGAACCTGCTGCCAAAAATGCCCCGCGCAGAAATGCACGCTTGCAACAACTTCTATGTAGTAAAGGATTCTTTTCAAGCGAAAATTCTTCCGCAATCTCACCATCTGCATCTAACAAATGCGTCTCTCTTAAGACCTGCACTGCATCCTGATGCTTCCTTACAATCACCGTATAAATCACATTCTTGCTATTCATATTCGTTGACACAAAAGCCTCAGCCTCTATATTAAATGCTTTTTGCAATAATGTAAAGCTTTTTCTCGCAACGGAAACATTTTCCGTGCGTATTTTTACCAAATATTGTCCGCGACTACTAATTTCAACACGTCCACACAGACTAATCATCGCCGCAAGCTCTGCGAGCTGACAATGCCGAAGGCTTCCCTGATGTCTGGACAACTCTTCCTTTATCTTCCCAGAAAACGATTGTTCTTTCATATTAGAATTCCCCTAGACGCTTCACTTCCGGTTCCAAACGCACGCCGAACTTTTCCTCTACCAATGCAGACACACGACACATAAGCGTCCAAATCTCTTCCGCAGTCGCATCCTCTGCATTGATCACAAAGCCACAATGCTTCTCAGACACCTGTGCACCGCCAATCCGAAAGCCGCGTAAGCCTGCGTCTTGAATTAACTTGCCTGCAAAATACCCCTTCGGTCTCTTAAACGTACTGCCTGCACTCGGATACTCAAGCGGTTGCTTCGTCGTCCGCTGCTCGCGAAGCTCCTCCATACGTGCTTTAATCGCATCTTTGTCGCCTCTGGAAAGCGAGAAGCTTGCTTCCAACACAATATATTCCTTCTTGCTAACCACGCTCGTCCGATATCCAAAATCCAATTCCTCGTTCGCAAGTACCATCACCTGTCCTTCCGGCGTCAACACAGTTACTGTGCGAACAACATCCTTCATCTCGCCACCGTAAGCACCCGCATTCATCACCATTGCGCCGCCCACTGTTCCCGGAATCCCTGCTGCGAATTCAACACCTGTGAGGCCCTCTACCAAAGCTGCGCTTCCCACCTTTGAAAGCAAGGCTCCGGCTTGCGCATATAGAATGGCACCTTCCGGCGTCTCCTCAAAACGTATCGCATTCATCTCTTTATATATCTGAATGATAACACCTCGATACCCGTCATCACTCACCAAAAGATTGCTTCCATTCCCCACAACATAATAAGGCATATCCATCTGCCGGCAAAGCTTTACGAGCTGCGCGACTTCTTCCACCGTCTTTGGCGTAACAAAATAATCCGCCGGACCGCCCACACGAAACGTTGTATGCTTTTTCATCGGCTCCTGCTTCGCTATGCGTGCCGCGTCCACGATTCTATTCAGTTCTTGTTCAAATTCCAAACTCATAAGCTCACCCATTTATATGCTCTTCATCATTATATGCAAATTTCTATTTTTTATCATACAACAAACCGCCGATAAATTCAATCTTGCAAATTATATGAAAATGCGTTATATTGAACTAGATACGTAAACTTACAAAATAAAAAAGGAGTGATTTTTCAGTGGACCCTAGTGCCGCCAGTAGTGCCATACAGATTTTGGTACTCATTATTTTACTGATTGGCTCTGCATTCTTTTCATCCGCAGAGACAAGTCTGACAACTGTAAACAAGATTAAGATTCGTTCTTTAGCCGAAGAAGGGAACAAGCGTGCAAAGATGGTGCTTCGGATTACCGAACAGCCATCCAAGATGCTCAGCGCGATTTTGGTCGGGAACAACATCGTGAATCTGACCGCCTCATCCATTACGACAACCTTAGCAATGGAATTTAGCGGCTCTTACGCAGTTGCGATTGCAACCGGTATCATCACGATATTGATTCTGATTTTTGGTGAGATTACGCCAAAGACGATTGCCACAATCAATGCGGAGAAACTCGCACTTGCTTATGCATACCCGATTCGCTTTTGTATGACGGTATTGACCCCGATTAACATCATCATCAATGCGTTGGCTCACGGACTTCTATTTTTACTTCGGATTGACCCGAATGCGAAGATGAATTCGATGACAGAAGATGAATTGCGTACGATTGTAGACGTCAGCCACGAAGACGGAATCTTAGAAGACGAAGAAAAAGAGATGATTTATAACGTGTTCGATCTTGGTGACGCAAAAGCGAAAGACGTTATGGTACCGCGCGTACATGTGACCTTTGCAGATGTTGCGAACACCTACGAGGAACTGATTGAGATTTTCCGCGAGGACAAATTCACTCGGCTTCCTGTTTACGAAGAGACGACAGACAACGTAATTGGCATTATCAACATGAAAGATTTACTTTTATTTGATAACACAAAAGAATTTCACATCCGTGATTTTCTGCGCGAGGCTTATTTCACGCACGAGCACAAGAGCATTTCCGAATTGCTCGTGGAGATGCGCCAAGCCTCTTTTAACATCGCCATTGTACTCGATGAATACGGCGAGACTGCCGGGCTCATTACTTTAGAGGATATCCTCGAAGAGATTGTCGGCGAGATTCACGACGAATACGATGAGAACGAGGAAGAATTCTTCCGCCAAATTAACGAATATGAATTTATTGTAGAAGGTTCGATGAACCTTGATGATTTGAACGACCGTATCGCTTTGGAATTGGAATCTGAGGATTATGACTCTCTCGGCGGATACATCATTGGACGTCTTGACAGACTCCCGGATATCCATGACGAGGTACTTGCAGACAATGTGCGCCTAGTTGTCGATACACTGGATAAGAACCGCATTGAAAAAGTACACATCTATCTCCCGAAAGATTTCTATGAAGAATCAAAAGAGGAAGACGACGAATAACAAAAACAGGACTTGCACTTCTGCAAGTCCTATTTTTATAAAATATTTTAGTACACGTCTTTCCAATCATTGATGTTGCTTGGCTCAAATTTGAACGGAGGTCCAAGGATAACTTCTGTACCGCCATCTGCAGCTTCCACAATCTTGTATGGTTCATCTGACAAGTCAGCTACATTAAATGTATCGCCAACCTTACCTGTGATATTTCCTTCAACCAATTCTGCTGAAACATATGCTCCAAGTCTTCCTACATCAATCGGATTCCACAAGAACATATACGGGCAAGAATGTGCATCATCATCACCAATGTACTCTGCCATCTCTGAAGGAAGTCCTAAACCAGTCAACTTCACAGCTGATTTCTGATCCTGCAATACCTTTGCTGCTGCTGCGATACCAACCGTGGTCGGCGCACAAACAACTTTCAAGTTTGGATATTTTGAAAGCAATGCCTGTGTCTGGTCTGTAGATTTTACCGGTTCGTCATCGCCGTAAGCAACTTCTACTAATTTCAATTTCGAATACTTCTCATCTGCTTCCATAATAGACTTCATTGCATCAATCCATGCATTCTGGTTTGCTGCCTGTGAAGTTGCAGAAAGAATTGCCCATTCACCTTCGCCGCCTGCGATATCATATACTGCATCCATCAACGCCTGACCAACTTCCTGAACACCTGCCTGGTTCACGAAAGTCATACGGCTTGCTGCGTTTGTCTTAGAATCGAGGCATGATACCTTGATACCTGCATCCATTGCTTCCTTCAAAGAAGCCTGGAGTGCGTTCTCATCGTTTGCCGCAATACAAATACTGTCAACACCCTGTGAAATCAAAGACTGGATTACGGATACCTGCGCATCAGAGGTTGCTTGCTCCGGATGCTTGATGATGCATTCGCCGCCTAATTTTTCAACCACTTCTTTGAATCCCTCAGCCATCTTCTCATTGTAAGGATTTCCTGCTGACTTTGTTACGAGTGCGTAAACTTTCTTGCCGTCGTCATTCTTCGATGCTTTCTGGTCGCCACAGCCTACCACCATAGCGCCTACCATTGTGAGGCAAAGAAGAACACTTAAGATTCTTTTTTTCATAGATTTTCCCTCCATAAAATATAATATTTTTTATATACAGTGAATACACCTTCACTGGATATCATATGAAATGGGGTCTTATTTCGCTTTCTTTTTCTTCAGACCCATATTTGCTGATACATTTGGAATGAGTACCGCGCAAATCAGCAGTGCGCCAAGTATAATCAGAATAACCTGCGGGTTCATATTAATCTGTCCGAGACCGATTCTCAAACATACAATGATGAATGCTGAAATAATTCCACCAATCATCTTTCCTTTTCCGCCGGTCGTTGCAATGCCGCCAAATACCGCCATTGCAATTGCATCCATCTCAAAGCCATTTCCCGTAGTCGTATTCACGGCGTAGGTCGCAGATGTCAAGAACAACGCTGCCAGTCCGGCAAACGCACCTGTCAAAGTAAAGGCAATGAATTTCACCTTATTTACTTTGATTCCGGAATAGTAAGAGGTCCGGCTGTTGCTTCCGATTGCATATAAGCTACGTCCATAAATCATCTTTACAGAGACCACAGTAAATATCACACCTGCTATCAATACCAAGAAAAAAATATACGGAAATGGTCCAATCTTTCCTGCCAGATTTCCAAAGCCTTCCAAGCCTTCTGCTGTGGTAAGTGCGATGGAGCCGCCACTTCCAAGTAAAATCTCTGCTACTCCGCGGAATACAATCTGTGTTCCCAAGGTTACAATCATTGACGGAAGTTCTGAAAATTTCGTAATCAAAAATCCGTTCACCATACCACAAGCGGTTCCGACTAACAAGGTAAGCAAAAGAACTGCCACAAACGGAACTCCTGCATTGGTTGCCATACAGGCTACCGTTGCGGATAAGCATACTGCTGAACCTACCGAGATATCAATCTCCCCGAGCAAAAGGATAAATGCCATCGGGAATAAGAGGAAAATCTCACTCAAATATTTCGGCATCTCACGGAGCACATTCTGCAGTGTGTAGTTCGGCGAAATACATCTACAGAAAATAATCACTGCTATGAATAAGAGTACCAGCATACCTTCCCAGCTCAGTATCTTTTTCTTCCACGAATTCTGTGGGGTCGCGCTAATTGTTCTTCCGGATTTACCTGCCATACTACATCTCCCTCCTTTCCAGAGTGCTCTTCTTCATCATACGCTGTGTAATCACGTTCAATACGATTACAACAATGATAATCACACCTTTTACCGTGTTCTGAGCAAGAGCATCAATTCCAACCAAAGGAAGTGCCTTTGCAATAACCGCTAAAATCAAAGCACCAAGCAATGCGCCGCCTACGGAACCACGTCCGCCATTCATACTCACGCCACCAATTACACAGGCTGCAATTACGTCCATCTCTTTTCCGGTCTGCATATTCGGTTGCGCCGATGCATAAATCGTCGTTGCCAACGCACCACAAAGCCCTGCCAGCACACCCATAATGGTATACACAGCTAACTTCACACGAGCCACATTGATACCCGAAATTTCTGCCGCCTCTGCATTACTTCCAACCGCATAAATATTACGTCCAAACTTCGTCCACTTCAACATAATGAAGAAGATAATATAGCAAATCAAAACAATGACAAGTACATTATTCAGAATGCCTGCACCTAAGTTTGACTTCAAAGCAAAATTCTTAAAATCTCCAAGTGCATCTGCTCCTGCCCACTCGTTATTTCCTACGAGGTACGCAAAGCCACGATATATGTACATCAGACCCATCGTTGCAATAATCGGTGTGACTTTTCCCTTCGAAATAATCAAACCAACTACAAAGCCACACACACCGCCGAGAGCGATGGCAATCAAAAATCCAAGCAATGTATTGCCGATTACATCGTTCTTAAACAGCATACCTACTGTCATTCCTGTAAATGCCAAAGTCGATGTAATGGAAATGTCAATTCCGCCGATTAACAACACACACAGCATTCCAAGTGCCATAATCATAATAACAGAATTATTCTTCAATATTTCCAGAATATTCTGGATTGAAAGGAACGCCGGATTCTTCAACTGAATCAAGGCACACAATACTACCAACACAATAACAAGGCTGACCTCTCTGGAGCCGGTGATCTTTTTTAATACTGATTTCTTTCCCATATCATCACGCCTCCTTCTTCTCTGTGCTTTTTTCCATTGCGTGCTCTAAAATCTTTTCTTGGGTCGCTTCATCTCTGCTCAGCTCTCCGGTAATGCTGCCATTACACATCACGTAGATGCGGTCACTCATACCGAGAATCTCCGGCATCTCAGATGAAATCATAATGATTGCATAGCCCTGCTTCGCAAGCTCTCCCATAATCGCATAAATCTCTGCCTTTGCACCGACATCGACACCCTTTGTAGGTTCATCCATAATGACAACCTTCATATTGTCTTGTGCTAACGCTTTGGCAACAACCACTTTCTGCTGATTACCGCCGGAAAGCGAACTTGCCGGATCAAATACAGTCACCGCCTTCGTATCCACTTCCTCTAAACGTTCTTTTGCGAGTTTTCTCTCTAGTTTCTCATCAATAAAGCCACCCTTTGTAAACTTCTTGAGAATCGGGAGTGTTACGTTCCTGCCCAGGCCCCAGCTTAAAATCAGTCCTGCCTTCTGTCTATCCTCCGGCAGAAGAATAATTCCCTGCTTCATTGCGTCCGTCGGATTCTTCACCCGAATCTCTTTTCCCTCTAAGAAAAGCTTACCCTCACTCGGTTTTGTAATTCCGCAGGCGCTCTCTACAACTTCTGTTCTTCCTGCGCCGACCAAACCAGTCAGCCCCACAATCTCGCCTGCGCGTACATAAAGCGATACATTTTTGAAATATCCTGTTCTGGAGAAATTCTTAATCCGGAACATCTCTTCACCCAACGCAACCTCCGGTTTCGGGAACAAGTCCGTAATCTCACGACCTACCATCTGGCGAATGAGCTCTGCATTCGTAATCTCATCCACTTCGTAGGTTCCGATATACTGCGAATCCCGGAATACGGTTACGCGCTCTGCCAACCGATACATATCTTCAAAGCGATGTGAAATGAAAATGAGGGACACGCCATCTTCTTTTAACTTGTCTACAATCCGATACAGCTTTTCAGACTCATTTGCCGTCAACGCTGCCGTCGGCTCATCTAAGATGACAATCTTCGCATTCGTCGAAAGTGCCTTCGCAATCTCCACCATCTGCTGCTGTGCAACACTCAAACTTCCCATCTCTTCTGTCGGTTCAAAGTCTGCGTCCAGCTGTGCAAGCAACTCTTTCGCTCTGCGATTCATCTCTTTCCATTGAATCATGCCACGCTTCTTAATCTCGTGGTTCATAAAAATATTCTCTGTTACTGTTAAATCCGGATAAGAAGTCGGATGCTGATATACAGCTGCAATTCCTGCTGCCTGTGCATCCTTTGGACCCTTAAAATCTACCTTCTGCCCATTCAGGAACATCTCGCCCTCTTCTGCCTTATGTACACCGGTAATCACCTTAATAAAAGTCGACTTTCCGGCACCATTCTCACCCATCAGCGCATGTACTTCGCCGGGCTTCAACTGAAACTGTACACGATTCAAAGCTTTTACACCCGGGAAAATCTTTGTAATATTCTTTAGTTCCAATACGTATTCGGACACGTCTATCTCCTCTCTTTCTTTTTCTTCTTAAATTTATGTTACCATTCTAATTTTTTTACTAAAAGGGGAAAATTCTTTGAAGATGGGTAAAATATTTCTTGCTTGCTTTTTATACATTTTCACGTTACGATAAGATTGTAAAATGGTAACGAAGGAGGCTTATTTTTATGCGCTTACTTATCGTGGATGACGAAGAATTGACACGAAGCGGTATTATTTCTTCCCTCGACTGGGAGTCGCTGGGTATTTCCGAGATTTATCAGGCAGACGATGGAGCCAACGGCCTGACTGCCGCGCTCGAACACCGCCCCGATATCATTCTTTGTGATGTGCGCATGCCGCGAATGGACGGCATTATGATGTTGGAGCGACTGACTGCTCATTTGCCGGACGTTGTGACTATTTTTATGAGCGGCTATTCCGACAAAGCATACCTAAAAGCAGCCATCAAGCTGAATGTCGTACGCTATGTAGAAAAGCCTTTGGACCTTGCCGAGATTCAAGCGGCAATCCGCTACGCTGTGGAGCGTTGTGAGCAACTTGCAAGACAACGGAACGCGGAGACGATCCACACCAATCTTGCGGCAACTCAGCTTGCCTACCATCTTACAATGCCCTACCAATCCTGCAAGGATGCGGTAGACGATCTTTGCGCCCAATTTCACGAGCGCTATGGTATGGACAAATTCAAGAGTCTGACCACCTTCATTGTCAAACTGGAACACGCTACAGAGAACCCGGCAGACTTGCCGTATAT
This sequence comes from Faecalimonas sp., assembly GCA_036311625.1. Taxonomy (GTDB): domain Bacteria; phylum Bacillota; class Clostridia; order Lachnospirales; family Lachnospiraceae; genus Faecalimonas. Next base: position 52,931 of record JAXJPN010000085.1, on the reverse strand, counting down.
CCACCAGATGTTTCGGCAATTTCTGGCGCCAATGCATTTGCATGTCATTTACAGTGAAAAGCGTGTGTACTATATTATCTTTCATGTATATGGCTCGCTTGCCCCGGCAAGCAGCACACTTTCTCGGATTGCCTCCCATCTGAGTCTCTTGTTTGCACCTTTTGGGAATCACTGCATTGCAGTGGGCGATACAGTCTCGGGCATTTCCAATGCCTATCATTCTTATGAATCTGCGGTTATCTTGCTGCAAAGTAGTTTTTTCTTTGCACCCGGTACCGTATTGACTACAGAACGATTACAGACCTGCGCCTCCCCAAATCAAAACACTTTGGCGGGAATCGCAGATGCTTACGAGAAAGCGCTTGCGGAAAAAAATGAATCATCTGCTTTGTCCGCTTTAAATCGGATGGAGTCACTCTGTGTCTGTGCCTCCGGACTGATGCCAAATCAGGTGAAAACTATTTACTACGACCTGTTTTTAGCATTGTACCAAAACCGACGCAGCCAGAAACTACTGCCTGACCTGTCCATTGAGAATCGCGAGAATATTATGGACGTGATGGACTCCTGCTTTTATTTTGCGCAGCTTCATCAATTGCTTTTAGCGAAAACACAAGCTTTCTTTACTGACAGCAAGCACGCTGAGCCGGAAAATGCCACGATTTATTTGATTAGAGACTATATTAACCGACATTACAAAGAGTCCTCACTCTCTGTAAAGGACATCAGTGACTGTGCACATTTGTCCGCTTCCTATGTGTGTACTTTTTTCAAGAATGAGACGGGGTCTACCCTGAATCAATATATCACGGAATTCCGTATGGAAAAGGCAAAGCAGCTTCTTGCTGACCCACGTTATCGAATCACGGATATCTCTACCGCCGTGGGTTACAGCGACAGTAACTATTTTGGGAAGAGCTTCCGTAAATACACCGGTCTCTCTCCCTCTGAATATCGAGAGAAGGTACTGAAATCATGAGATTATTTCGTTTTTTTAAATATCGCTATGACAATCTAAAAATACAAATGAAGTTAACAATCTGTATTCTGATTGCCGTAATTATCCCTATGATCATACTGACCGTGCTTTTTACCAATCAGCTCTACGATATGGTAATTACAAACACTATTCAAAGCGAGCAGACTGCCTCTGCACGGACAGCACCCTTGGTCGATGATGCGCTGACTGATATTACCGGCACACATCAACAGATTGCAACGCTATTTTCAAGCTTGCCCAAGTCAACGGATACTTTGGCCGACGATATCTATGCATTGGTAGCACAGAGTCCTTTAACTGCTGTTCGCATTTATATCAACCTTCCCGCCGAGCATCCGCTGTTTTCAAGTCCCTCATCTTATGAGCTGTTTATGCCAATGTCTAAAGTGAAGGGAACCTATTGGTACGGTATTTTCAAAGGAAGTAACCCTTCCTCACTCCACTGTCCTTCCTTTTATCTTGGCAATCGGGAATTGGAAAACTGCGGTGACGCAGCATATATCACCCCTGCCACCGTCTCTGATGGAGAGAACATTTATGACTGCTACATTGCTTCTTATTATTCATCGAAGACTCTGCAAAGCATTCTCGCTGATGGAATTTCTTTCTCTGGCGCCGTTTCATATTTGATAAACGACCGCGAGGCACTGATTGCTTCAACCAACGACTCTTTGGCAAGCATCTATCGCTTGGATTATAAAGACATTGAGGATTCGCTTCTATCCACGAACAACTTTGTGGAACGCGAAGTCCTGGGTGAAAAGCTGTATATGGGGTTTTATCGCATCCGCGAACCCGGTTGGTTTATGGTGACCGTACTCCCCCATGCCCCTATGGTTCAAAGCGGAAACATTTTAATCTACCGATTTGTAGGGGTTTATGTCTTGTGCATCCTTGTTGCACTTGCCATTGCCATTTGGCAATCACGTTCTATCACAACGAGAATCTCTTCCGTCATCCATCAAATGACGAAGATTCGAAAAGGAACGCCTGTGCAGATGCCCGCTCCCATCATCCAAGATGAGGTAGGAGAGCTGATTAATACCTATAACTATATGGTCGAAAAAATGCACCAGTTGATGGAAAGTCAGCAAAAGACTTCTGAGGAATTGCGCATTGCGGAGTTTGAGTCTTTACAAGCACAAATCAATCCTCACTTTTTATACAACACAATGGATATGATTAACTGGATGGCCCTGCAGGGACAGACGAACGAAGTCGCAAGTGCAGTGCAAAGCCTTGCCAAATTCTACAAGCTTACCCTGAGCCGTAAAAAAAGCATCAGTACGATTGAGAACGAGTTAGAACATGTTGCAACCTATGTGGAGCTTCAAAATATGCGTTATCACAACGGAATTAATTTTGTGATTGATATGCCGGATGAATTGCTCAGCTATAGCATTCCAAAACTCACCCTGCAACCCATCGTAGAGAATTCCATTCAACACGGAATTTTAGAAAAGGCCGATAAGACCGGTACAATTGTCACTACCGGATGGATGGATGCGGGAGATGTGATTATTTTGATTTCCGATGACGGTATCGGCATTTCTCAAGAGCGCTTAGAATTGATTCTTTCCGAGACACCGATTGCAAGCGTCAAAGGTACCAACATTGCTGTTTCCAATATTCACAAGCGTTTGCGCTTACTCTATGGAGAGGCTTACGGCTTAACCTACTCAAGTATTCAAGGTCAAGGCACGGAAGTTAGCATTCGCCTTCCAATGCAGTCTATTTAGAAGGTAGAAGAACGCGAATAAAAAAAGGGGGATGTTGTAATAACATCCCTCTTTGTATGCATTCATCATTCCGGGAAGACACATTCCACTCCCAATTCTTCTAAAGCCTGCAACCATTCCTCATCCGGTTTCTTATCGGTTACCAACACATTGATATCCTGCAAATGTGCAATCTTGGCAAACGCGATTTTGCCAAACTTAGAACTATCCACCGCCAAGACCTTTTTCTTTGCCATCTTAAGCATAGACGCTTTATTATTGGCAAGACGCTCATCACTATCTGTGAGACCGGCGCCCAAATCAAAACCTTTTGCCGAGATAATCGCTTTATCTACATAGTAAGAGGAAATGGTGCGATCTGTTACCTGTCCGACAAAAGCAAAGGAATTTCCGGCCACAAGACCTCCCGTAGAAATCACATGGCAGCTTGTCGCATCCATCAATTCTAAGGCAATCTCTAAAGAATTGGTAATGACTGTCAAGTCTTTCTTATTCTTTAACGCCTTTGCGACAGCAACCGCTGTGGAACTTGCATCCAACATAATGTGGTCTCCATCTGCCACCATCTCGTTAACCAGATTCGCAATCTTCTGCTTTCCGAGTACATTTCGATTCTTCCGAACATTATAAGGCAAATCAATATTCGAATTCTCATTGAGCACAGCGCCACCATAGCTCTTAATCGCATGGCCTTCTGCCTCAAGCTTTTCCAAATCACGTCGGATTGTCTCCTCTGACACCTCATAAAATTCACTGAGCTCACTGACAACCACACGCCGTTCTATCTGCAATTTTTCAAGTATCGCATTCCGTCTTTCTATTGCAAGCATAGGTTCTCCTCCAATTCCTGACTACAGTATCGCTTTGCGAATCTGTGCATCAGGACGCGCAATAACTGAAGAATCAAGGTACATACCCTCTTTTGCAACCGTCTGTTTTGCACGCTCAATCGCAGCCTCTACCGCTGCCACTTCACCGGTGAGGAACATATAAGACTTTCCACACATTCCCCTTGCAAGTCGAAGCTCAATCAAATCTACAATCGCTGTCTTAGCAGCCTCATCGGCTGCCACAATCATAGATGCCGCATCGTAAGTCTCAAGCACGCCCAAAGCCGCAACTTCTTCAATCTCTGTTGCCCCATAAATAGCAGGGAAGATTGACTCATGCGGATTGCCAAGCACAAAACTGCTAATTAACTGCTCGCCATGCTGTACCTGTGCATTCTTCACTGCTGCATCTACCGCACTCAAATCACCGGAAATAATCACAATATATTTACCCGGACAAACCGTCTGTGCTTCAATAATGCTGACGTCTGAAGTCTTTACCAACGAATCCGCTGCCACAACTCCTGCCGAAACAGTCTTATATTCCACTACTCCTATCGCTTTACTCATATATTGTCCGTCCTTCCTACTTCTCGATGATCATATATTTGTCAGTAACTTCCGTTACTTTACCGCCGATTGATGCATGAATTGCAACGCTGAGACCTTTGCCCGGCTCTGCAATCATCTGTCCTACTTCTACGGTATCTCCCGCCTTGACAACTGCTGTTGCAGGTGCGCCGATATGCTGGCTAAGCAAAATACGAACACGCTTTACGTCTGCCACCTCATCATTTAACGGTGCTTCTTTGTTGTACTTTGTCAGGTCAAGCCGCGCCATCAATCTTTCCATCGGAACCTTGCGATATTCCCGTTCCGGTCCAACCGGCTTTGGTACCACCCCCTGTGGTGGCTTGATGCCGTTTGCGCGGAGACCGGCTTTGTACTCTGCCATAAGGGATCTTGGAGATAATCCTTGCATACAAGAATACATCTCGCAGAGTCCACAAGAAGAACAGAACATCGTATTAACAAAGATATCTGGATTCTGAATATCCTTACACGTAGCTGCACGCATAAACAAATGCGGCACAATCGGATGACCCAGACGATTACGCGGACACAAATCCGTACACATCGTACACTGGCAACAAGACGCTGCCGCTCTCTTCAAGTCAATCGAAGCCTTACTTCTCTTCTTTGTAACAATCAAATGATTCTCCGGCAAGACCAAAATTGCATTGGTTGTCTTCGTCACCGGCTGTGCGCCTGTTCCGATAAATCCCATCATTGGTCCACCCACAAAATAGACCGGATTCTTCACCGTAGTTCCACCTGCCATCTGCACTACTTCAGCCAGGCTGGTACCAATCGGCACTCTCACAGTTACCGGATGATTCACTTCTGCAACCACAGATACCAGTTTGTCTACTACCGGCGTCTCCTTTTTGATTGCGCGATATACATTATATACGGTCTCAACATTGAACACGGCTACGCCGCTTTGAATCGGAAGTCCGCCTGGAGCAACCACTTTTCCGGTCACTTCATAAATCAGAACTACCTCATCACCTGCCGGATACACCTCATCCAACAGTCCAAGTCTTACGCCCTCATAGTCTCCAATACATTCGTTCAAGGCTTCAATTGCAGCCTTATATGCCTTTTTAATACCGATTACGATATCTTTCGAGCCCATTGCCTGCCCCATCATATGAAAGGTCGATACAATCTCACGGGCATATTTTTCTAATAATTGTCTATGTAATCTCAGTAGTGGCTCACACTCAGCACAGTTTAAAATGATTGTTTCAGCATTCTCATTTAATTTTGCATAAGTTGGAAAACCTGCGCCACCTGCACCGACAATTCCATTCTGTTGCAATATACTGCTTAATTCTTTCATTTCCATAAACATTCACTACTCCAGTTTGCTTCCGTCGTCAATAATTCCCACAATCGCTGCATCTACGGGTGCGTCTTGCATGTCACACCCGATACGAGCAGCACTTCCTTGGGCTACAAGAACATACTCATTGATTCCTGCGCCAATATTATCAATCGCAATCAATTGCTGTCCTTTTGCTCCCATGCGGTCTACGATTTCAACAATCATAAATTTATTTCCTATTAACTTTTCACTTTTTCTTGTAGAAACAACGCTACCTATGACTTTCCCTGCGAGCATAATTTCCTCCTGCGATCTGATATAAATTTCTTCTGTTACTTACTTAATAATGGTCACTGTCTGTCCTGTTGCAATCTTCGCTGCGTTCGCCTCATCTGTATCGATATGCATCTCTAACGTAAAGCTGTCGTCCACACGAATCTGCACGTGATTAAACACAGTACCTCTCTCATTATCTGCTTTTACAGATACGACATCTCCATCCTTCACACCGGCTGCCATCGCATCCTTCGGTGCCATATGAATATGTCTCTTGGCAATAATACAACCCTCGTTCAAGTAGATTACGCCCTTCGGTCCTACGACTGCAATCGCTGCAGAACCTTTGATATCACCAGATGGTCGAATTGGTGCCTTTACGCCCAACTTGATTGCATCTGTAGCTGAAATTTCGACCTGTGATTTGCTTCTTACCGGTCCAAGCACACGGACATTCTCAATTGCACGAAGCTTTAATCCCACGATGGTTACCAACTCATTCGATGCGAACTGGCCGCCCATCAACTCTTTCTTCTTCGTCAACTGGTATCCCTCACCAAACAGAATCTCTACGTGTTCCTGTGTCAAATGGATATGTCTTGCAGACACACCAATCGGCACCACGTAACCACCCTGTGACTGCTCTTTCTTATCCATCGCTTCCATCACAAGTCTTGTAATCAATTCAATATTGTTATTTTCCATATTTGAACCCGCCTTTTTCTTAGGCAGTCAGGGATAATCTTGTTATCCCTGACTAACTATGCAATTATTTTACCTGTGGAAGAATCTTCTCAACATCGTTGTGTGGTCTTGGGATTACGTGTGTAGCTACTAACTCACCAAGTCTTGAAGCGTTTGCTGCACCAGCCTCAACTGCTGACTTAACAGCTCCAACGTCTCCACGTACCATAACAGATACAAGGCCTGAACCAATCTTCTCTGTTCCTACCAATACAACGTTTGCTGACTTTAACATTGCATCTGCTGCCTCGATTGCTGCTACCAAACCTCTTGTTTCCACCATTCCTAATGCCTGCTGTACCATTTTAAAATCCTCCTTTTTTGTTGTTTGTGTTTGTTTTGTTGTTTGTGTTGTTTGTGTTTTTACTCTTTGTACTGCTTTTGTAGGCGCCTTCGCTGTCGTCTTCGACGCCGTCTTTGTCTCAGGCTTTGCTGCCGTCTTCTTCTCTTCAGCCATGCTCTTTGCCTCCTACTTTAATCGGCTCGCGCTTTGATTTATGATTCTTACAATCTCCTCATGGGGATTGGCGATCACCGTCTTTGCAACGGGCTCTTTTATCGCCTGCTCCGACGCTGCCTCAACTGCGGCCGTAACTGCAGATATCGTACCTTGCACAATGATTGTCACAAGTCTGCCACCAAGCTTTTTCTCCCATGTGACAAATTCAACATCTGCGGCCTTACACATAATGTCGAGCGCATCAATCGCTGCCGTCGTACTCGGAATCTCAATAAACCCGTATGATGTTCCCATGAAATGAACTCCTTTTATTAGATAGTCGGAAGAATCTTCTCAACGTCGTTGTGTGGTCTTGGAATTACATGTGTAGCCACCAATTCACCAAGTCTTGAAGCCTGCTCTGCGCCAGCCTCTACTGCAGCCTTAACAGCTCCTACGTCTCCACGTACCATAACTGTTACAAGTCCAGAACCGATCTTCTCTGTTCCTACTAATACAACCTCAGCTGCCTTTGTCATTGCATCAGCTGCCTCGATTGCTGCTGTAAGTCCTCTTGTTTCTACCATTCCTAATGCCTGCTGTACCATTTTAAAATCCTCCTAAAATTAGTTTTTATATTATTTTTTATTTGTTACCTTGTTTTGTCCATGCCACTGATTTTTAACATCTTCTCAGTGTCTGCATCCGGTCTCGGGATTATGTAAGTTGTAATTACCCCTGAAACCTCGTTCGCTTTTTGCACCGCCGCTTCGACCGCTGCCTCCACGTCTGTGACGCTGCCTCGAAACTTGACTGCCACAATCAGCGGAACCGGTAATGCATCGGCGTTCGCTGGCTTGTTCTTGTCAAAATTCTCTAAGGTTACGTTCGCCGCCTTGCATCCGGCGTCTGCCGCAGCGAATGCTGCAACCAAACCGTACAATTCTACAATGCCGACTGCTTCTCCCATAAGCCACCTCACTTACTGTTATTCATTGATAACCGCAATCTTCAAACCTTCCATCTTGAGGTTTGTCACGTGAGCTTCGTTAATCTGTGACAACGGGAATCTGTGTGTAATCAGCTTCGCCATCGGAAGTCCGATTCCTTTTGCTCTCTTTAAGAAATCAAAGGTCGTTGCATAATCTCTTAAAGTATATACCCAAGAACCAACGGTTGTGATTTCCTTCGAACAAATATCAAAGTGCGGATTGATGGTTGCATCTCCACCATTGATGAAGAATCCCAATTCACAAAGTCCGCCGCCCTTGCGGATGAACTTGTAAATATTCGCATGTGCAACTGGGGAACCTGTACACTGGAATGCAAAGTCTGCTAAATGTCCGCCAAATGCATCCTCTACAGCTCCGGAAAGTGCTTCAATTCCCTTATGGTCTTTGAAGTTCACAGATTTTGTTGCACCCATCTCTTTTGCAAAGTCAAGTCTCTTCTGCTCGCCGTCTACTGCCACGATATTCTCAATACCCATCGTGCGGAGAATTGCGATACAGATAAGTCCAATCGGTCCACATCCCTGTACAACTACTCTGCTGTTGAATCTTAAGATTCCTGTCGTCTTTGCTCTTTCCACTGCGTGAATGAGCACTGCACATGGTTCAATCAAAATACGTGAATCCAAATCCAAATCACTTACGTTAAATACGGTAGAACCGCCGCGAATTACGATGTAATCTGCGAACCAACCGTTCAAGTGAATATCATCGTCCGGAAGCAATCCGTATACGTCAGCACCGTCACCAACATTCTGCTTGTTCAAGTCAAACATCGTAATGTTCGGATCATCCTTGAAAATCATACAGGTAACAACCTTGTCACCGATGTTCAATGGTTTTCCGGCACTATCCTTCTTTACATTCTTACCCATCTTTACGATCTCACCGGTTCCTTCATGTCCGAGAACAACCGGAATCAAACCGAATGGGTCTCTCTTAAATTCGTGTGCGTCAGTACCGCACACACCGCAGCCTTCTACCTTTACTAAGATATCATCATCGCCAAGTTCCGGAATCGGATACTCCTTGATATCGTAATGTTCCAGCGCGGTAAGCATTGCAACTCTCGAAGTCTTCGGGATTGCGCCGCCTGCTGTCTTATTTGTTGTAGGAGCCGCCTGCTTCTCCATCATGCCTTCCAGCACTTGCTTCACAATCGCTTCTACATTTACTTGATTCATATCCATAGCCTTTCCCTCCTTTAGCGAATGCACAGGCTGTCAGACATTACGCAACGTCTTCTCTTTGTAAAGGTGCTTGCGCTTGTAAGTCCCTCGCCGGTACGGCTTGCGATTGTGAAGGTACAGAAGCCTTCCCCACCGAAACCAAGTGCTGCGTAAGACGGCGCATTCTTTACAAGAATTGCGGTGTCAATTGCCTTTGCATATCTTGTGATATTGTCAACATTCTTTGAGTGAATATGCGCTGAATGGCGATTGCCATGTTCAAGCCATACTGCCTTCTCGACTGCATCCTCGAAATCCTTCGCACGAACCACACCTAAGATAGGCATCATCAACTCTTCTGCTATCAACGGATGTTCTTTCTCGCCCTCGAAGGTAATACAACGGATGTTGTCCGGTACGGTAACTCCAATCATCGCAAGTAAGTCCTTCGCGCTGCGGCCTACGCACTTTCTGTTCAGTCCCTTTGGAGTCAGCACAGTGTTCACTAATTTGTCCACTTCTTCCTTCGAAGCAAGATAACATCCTTGTTCCTCTACCATATAGTGCATCAACTCAGAAACCACAGAATCAACTGCTACAATCTCTTTCTCTGCAATACATGGAAGATTATTATCAAAGGTACATCCATTTACGATATCCTCTGCTGCTTTACGGATATCTGCTGTCTCATCAACCAGTGCAGGCGGATTGCCGGCTCCGGCTCCGATTCCTCTTCTTCCTGATGATAAAACTGCGGTTACCACACCAGGACCTCCTGTTGCTGCAATCAACTGAATGTCAGGGTGTGACATCATAATCTTGCTGCTGTCCATCGTTGGCTTCATCACGGTACATGCGATGTTATCCGGTCCGCCGACTTCCAAAGAAGCCTCGTTCAACATATTGATTGCATACTGTGATGTCTTAATCGCTGCCGGATGCGGATTAAATACGACTGTATTTCCTCCTGCCAGCATACCGATTGTGTTACAAATAATGGTCTCACTTGGGTTCGTACACGGTGTAATCGCTCCGATTACTCCGAACGGTCCCATCTCAATCAGAGTCAAACCTCTGTCTCCCGACCAAGCAGTTGTGGTGATATCCTCCGTACCCGGAGTCTTCTCTGCCACCAACTGATGTTTTAAAATCTTATGCGGAACGTTACCCATTCCGGTCTCTTCAACACCCATACGTGCAAAGACCTCTGCGTTCTCACGAGTCTTTTTACGAATGTTGGAGATGATTTGTTCTCTTTGGTCCATCGACATTCTGTGTATGTATTTCTGCGCTTTCTTTGCCGCTTCAATCGCTTCCTTCATATCAGCAAACACACCTCTGTTCGCTGTGGCATCGGATTGCAGCTGCATCTTTGCCATCACTTCTTTCACGATGTCTTGAACCATTTGTTCATTTACAGACACGAAATTACCTCCTTTAATATCTCTTTACCATAAACAGCAAGCATCGTGTCCTGCTCCGCAGTTCCACCACTTACTCCTATAGCTCCGATTATCTTTCCTTCTACCTCCAATGGCTCCCCGCCGCCAAAAATCACAATCTTTCCGTCGTTGGTAAACTGAATCCCATACAAGTCAGCACCCGGCTGTGCGAGCTTTGCAAGCTCTGCCGTAGACATCTTCAGCGATGCGGAAGTGAAGGTCTTATTCACCGCAATATCATAGCTTGCGATGTACGCACCATCCATACAATGAACGGCTGTCACTCTTCCGGCCTGGTCAGAAACTGCAATCACTGCAACCAAGCCAATCTCTTTTGCCTTTTGTTCTACTCTCTCAATCAAGGATTTCGCTAACGCAAGTGACATCTTATGCTTTTTGCATTTGCATACATGATTCTTCTCTGCATGTTCAGATGTCATCTGGCGGATGACCTCCTCAACTGCTTTTGAAATCATCTGCTCATTCATAGATTATAATCCTAACTGTGCCATTACTTTCTTTGTAATCTCAGAAACTAACTGTGCATCTGCCTTGTCTCCGCCACCGCATGAGCAAGAACCGCCACAGCTATGGCAGCTTTCCTTACCAGCTTTTGCATTCGGGCAAAGGTTTGCCGGATGCTTGCCCGGAATACCCATCTGTCTTCTAATCTCATAAAGTCTTGCAACCTGGTCTTTGTCAAATTCCTTCGGTCCGCCAAGCTGTCTAGACTTGTACAACAACTCTGCGTAGAACTCAACAGACTCCATCTTGTGGTAAGCGTTCATAAGGTCCGGACCCCATGTGAGTGCACCGTGACTCTCCAAAAGTACCTGGTCAAAGTATGGCAAATATTCTTCAACTGCATCCGGAATCTCCATTGTAGAAGGTGTACCGTACTTCGCAATCGGAACACATCCAAGTGCGATAACTGCTTCCGGCATAATTGGCTGTGTAAGCGGAATACCGGCAATCGCAAATGATGTCGCATAACTTGGGTGAGCGTGAACAACTGCACCTACATCCGGTCTCTTCTCATATACACGCATGTGCATCTTAATCTCTGAAGAAGGCTTAAATCCAGGATTTGCCTGAATTACATTCCCTTTCGCATCTACTTTACAAATATATTCCGGTGTCATAAATCCTTTACTAACACCAGTCGGTGTACATAAGAATTCATTGTCGTTCAACTTTACAGAAAAGTTACCATCATTCGCAGCAACCATACCTCTGTTGTAAACGCGTCTTCCGATGTCACACATCATTTTTTTGATTTCAAATTCATTGAGTTTTTGCATTTACTTTTTTCCTCCTTGCATCTTGGCATCTCTTTTTGCCTTTTTTTGTTGTTTTTTGTTGTTTCTATTGCCATATTAACACCCAATCTCACAAGTGTCAATACAAATAGATGTTGTTTTTATTGGTTTTCCTCTTCCCAAGGCATCACATCGCCTTCTTCTCGGAGGTATTCCAATATCTCAGGAACTCCTTCGCTATTCTTGGAGTTCACAAAAAAGATTTTCTCGCATCCCGCAAGTCTAAGCCAACGTTCAGCTTGTCTGATATCGCCGCCTTCCACATCCACCTTCGTGACAATTCCAATCACTTCACGGTTCGCCATCACGGTGCAACATGGTGGAAACAAACAATACGGCTCCGTCGCAGAAACCAAAAGCCCTACAACGTCCGCTTCATATGTATATAAGGCTAATGCATGTCCAAGTCCTTTGGTCTGTGCATACTCTCCGGGAGTGTCGATAATCACATCGAAATGATTCACATACTGTGTCTTGTGATATTCAATCTTCTGTCCCTTCAAGGCCTGTGTCAAAGTTGTCTTGCCGGCCTCACTCCGACCCATCAATACGATTTTCTTCATATTATTATGTCCTTGTGATCTGGCAAACCTTAAAGCCCATCTTTGACTCTACATATTCTAACACTGCCTTTATTGCGGCCTCTGTCTCTGAAATGGTCCCGGTTACAATCAAGGTACCGCTAAACCGGTCTACAAACCCAATCTCAACTCCCGCTGCCTTCATTGCAATATCAGCTGCAATTACGGCGGTCTCAGCCGGACTGATGGTCATCAGGCCAATCGCTGATTTGGAGTAATCTATCTTTGGATTCAATCCCAGCTTTACATACAAATCCACATCCGGGTTCGCAATCAGATGCGCAATTGTAATCTCTTTTCCAGGAACCAGCTCTTGGATAATGCGAACTTTGCCTTCATTTGATAAAACATCCTGAATATCCATCTCTCACCCTCCTATCCGGCAATCCAAGCCTAGCTATGGAATCATTATATAACAGTCACTATAGAAAAGCAATACCCGAAACGCGTTTTTTTGTTGTTTTTTATTGGTTTTTCATTTTTTGTTTTTGGATGTGTGTGTTTTTGTGTGGTTTTTTGTTTGGTTTTTTGTTGTTTTTCTCAAAAATGGGTGTTGACTTTTCAAAGAACTTTCTGCATAATAAAATTGTATAAAAATGTGCGCGGAAAGGAGGCCTTTTATGTATGAGTTTGACCCGCATCTGCATTGCATCGCAAGCGGACACGGAACGACCGATACCATTACAGACTTGGCAAAGCAGGCAAAGGCAAGACAGCTGAATATGATTGGCCTTACAGATCACGGGCCTGCCACCCCGCATGCGGGTCGCAGTTCTTATTTCCGCAATTTGAAATATGCGCCGAGAAAGCGTTGCGGTATTGACATCCTATATGGTGTGGAATTAAACATTTTGGACTATGCCGGAGGTGTCGACCTAGAGGATGAGATTTTAGAGACTTTGGATTATGCAATCATCAGTATGCATCTTCCAACTATCCGGCCCGGTTCTGTGGAAGAGAATACCTTTGCCTATGTGAATGCGATGGCACACCCGCAGGTAAAGATAATCGGTCACTGCGAGGACACCCGATATCCTGTTGATTATGAAGCCTTGCTGATTGCCGCCAGACACTATGGCGTTGTATTCGAAATCAATAACTGTTCCCTCAGCCCCGAAGGCTATCGCGGAGATGTACGCGAGAATGTCAGAACGATTTTGGAGCTTTGCAAGCGCTACCGTCACCCCATTGTCCTTTCCAGTGACAGTCATGGAAAGAAGAACGTCGGGCAATTCAAGTACGCTGCCGAGATGTTAAAAGAGACGCGTTTCCCAAAAGAATTGGTATTGAACCGTTCTTCAGCGGAATTCCGAAAATATATTCAAAAATAACCGGTTGAAATGCTCGTCTGCACTTCAACCGGTTTTTCTTACTCCGCCTGTTCCGTAGCATCCATATTCTTTGGAAGAACCAAGTTCAAAAGAATCGCCACCAAGAATACAACTGCCACACAATTTTCTGCAAATACACTTCGAATCACCTGCGGGAAGATATCAAACAGCTGCGGAACTTGCGTAAAACCAAGTCCGATACTGAGTGTCAACGCCGCAATCGTGATGTTTCTTTGGCTATATCCACATTTGCTGACCATCTGCAAACCACTTGTCACAATCGTTCCAAACATCATCAAGGTACAGCCGCCAAGCACAGGCTCCGGCAAAGTCGCTAAAGCCGCACCGACTGCCGGGAAGATACCGGCAAGAATCATAATACCTGCCCCAGTTGCAATTGCATAGCGATTTACCACCTTCGTCATCGCCACCAGACCTACATTCTGGCTAAAGGAAGTAATCGGCATACATCCAAACAATCCCGAAAGTGCACTGATAAATCCATCACAGCTAAGCGAACCCGAAATCTCTTTTGTAGTCGCCTCTCGATTCAAGCCTGCTGCCGCAAGCGCGGAGGTATCTCCAATCGTCTCCGTCGCAGACACCATGAAAATCAAAACCACAGAGACAATGGCACTGAGATTAAATTCCGGCTTAAACGGCAAAATGCGCGGAAGTGAGACAACACCTACATCTTGGAATGCACTGAAATCCACCATTCCCATCGCGAGCGCCACAACATAACCAACCACCAAACCGAATAAAACCGACAACTGTTTAAAATACGACTTTGCAAATATATTAAACAAGATACAAGCCAGCAGGGTCACTCCGCCCAGTATCCAGTTCTTTGCAGAACCGAAGTTCTCACTGCCTGCCCCTCCACCAAAAGAATTGGCGCCCACAGACAACAACGAAAAACCAATGGCTGTCACGACACAAGCAGACACAATCGGTGCAATCAGCTTAATCCAATACTTGACAAGGAGTCCCAAAATACCTTCTATCATACCACCAATCATAACTGCACCCACAATGGCGTTATATCCATGTTGGGCCCCCACTACCGTAAACACAGACACAAAAGTAAAGCTGATTCCCATCACCACCGGAAGCCCGGAACCCACCTTCCAAAGCGGAAACAATTGAATCAAGGTACCAATGCCGGCAATCATCATCGCCACCTGAATCAAGCTCGCACTTTGTGTCGCACCCAAACCACAGGCCTGCGCCACAATAATAATCGGGGCAATGTTCGAAACAAACATCGCCAGTACGTGCTGTAAACCAAAAGGCACTGCCTTTCCAAACGGAACCTTTCCGTCTAAAGTATAAATATTCTTCATAGCTATATTGTTATCTTTCATCCTCATGTACCTCTACCATTCTTTTGTATCCCTAGTTCTCTTCACGGAACAAAATGTTGCCCGCCTCATCCATACTCTCTACAATGGCAAGCGACTCCAACTGATATCCCAAGTTTCGAATAATACGACCACCGGATTGGAAGCCTTTTTCAACTGCGATTCCAATTCCCTCCACCGTCGCACCGGCTGCATTTACAATGGAAATCAAGCCCTGCAAGGCACAACCATTTGCCAAGAAATCATCAATAACCAAGACGTGATCCTCCTGCGAAAGGAACTTCTTGGAAACAATCACCTGATTCTTGCATCTGTGCGTGAAGGACTCTACCTCTGCCACATACACTTCGCCCTCGATATTGATGCTCTTTGATTTCTTCGCAAAAACCACAGGTACTCCAAAATATCTTGCCGCAATACAAGCGATTCCGATTCCCGATGCTTCTATCGTAAGAATCTTATTGATTGGTTTGTCTGCAAAACGGCGCTTCCACTCTGCCCCCATCGCTTCAAAAAGCCCGATGTCCATCTGGTGATTCAGAAAACTATCCACCTTCAGCACATTTCCTTCTTTAATCAATCCGTCCTTTCGGATTCTCTCTTCTAAAAGTTTCATTCTTGCCTTCTCCTTCGTATGCCTTTTATTTTATGAAAACATAATATACAAATGCCTCTTTGATTCACTCATTACATAATAAAAGCTCTCGGCATCTTTGTAAATATCAAAAATTCTCTGATTCTCAATCAAATCCTGCTCCGCCCTCGCACACTCTTCCTGACTGCCAAATTTGACAGCAAGCATCTTCTGTCCCTCTTGGCCACGCAAAATCTGCTTTACGACCTTATAATCATAGACATCGGTGTATAAATTTCGGAATTTAAAATAATCATATGTTGTCCCCAAACAAGGCGGTGTCATCACCTTCTCAGAAAGGTCATGCGTCGCACGTAGCTCCTCCTTCGTAATGCCAAAATATTGGTGTGTATACTCCGAAAAAGGAACACCCTCTTGTGCGGACATCGCAATGTCATCCCAAGTCAAATCAAAGTAATAATACTCGCCGTCCAGCTTCGCATAGTTCCAGACATGTCCCTGCGCAAGCTCAGTCTCGCAGTGCACATCAAACTCTGCCCCCACTTGATAGCCAAGCTTCTGCATAATCAGATTAAACGCCAGACTGTACCCACTGCACACCGTCTTACCTTGCACCAGACAACCATAAGCAGAGCGTCCGACTTCTGCTGTCTCTGTACTTACCACCAAAGCCTCATCATACACAACATTTTTCAAAATCTCGTCATATACATACAGGACACGCTCGAATGTATTCGCCTGCATCTGTGCCCCCTGCACAATCCTATCTACTGCAAGATTCAACTCATCCTGCTTTGCTTCTGCTTCTGCCTCATCCATGAGGTAGCTCATCTTTAACTTGAGATAATACCGCTCGCCCCTGCTCCAAATCTCGGTCTGGTACTCGCTCAAATTCACCCAGAAATACTCTGGGTGTTCATACACCAGCATCGCATAAATGTCCTCTATGCGTTCTATCGCCTCATCACATTCTGCTTTGCTGTCATATGCATCAATCTGGAATCCTTCTGTCTCAAAATTCTCGATTGCGTCACATATCTTTATGTAAACATTCTTTTCCCAGTTTGTAAGAGAATTGTAGAAAGGATAGATATCTCCCTCATCCAACTCCTCACGCACAACAGCTTCTGTCTCGGAGGGCTGCTCTTCCAATTCAGGTGTAACATATTCAAAATACGAGCACCCACACAAGCTCAAGCTGAGCACTAGGAGCACAACTGTCAAGCATCTTTTCATCTTGCATTCTCCCTATTATTTTTCATAGAGCAAAGCCTACAAACTGCGTGATTTCTCCGCACAGACCTCCATCGCCTGCATAATGGAACCTCGAAAACCAGTTTCTTCCAACACCTTTACCGCCTCAATCGTCGTACCGCCCGGTGAACATACCATATCCTTCAGCTCACCCGGATGTCTGCCTGTCTCCAACACCATCTTCGCACTGCCAAGCACAGCCTTTGCGGCAAACTTGATTGCCTTATCACGCGGCATCCCTTCTGCAACCGCTGCATCCGCCATCGCCTCAATCAGCATATACACATAAGCCGGCGAACTGCCGCTCACTGCAACCACTGCATCAATCATCTTTTCCGGTACCACTTCCACATCACCAAACGAACGCAAAATCTCGCAAGCATAGGTAAGCTCTTCTTCCGTCACATACTGGTTCGGACAAGCAGCTGTCATACCTTCCAGCACCATTGCAGGGGTGTTCGGCATTGTGCGTACAAGCTTCACCGCTTTGCCAAATTGTTCCTCAAGCCAAGCCAAAGTCTTTCCCGGCGCAAGTGTAATGATGACTTGCCCATCGCGAACACTGTCCTTAATCTCTGCAATCACCTCTGCATAAAACTGCGGCTTCACAGACAGCACAAATACCTCTGCCTGCTCCACCACTTCCTTATTATTCTCAGCAATCACAATCCCAAGCTCCGCTTTTACCTTCTCTCTACTCGGTGCAAACACATCTGCTCCGATGATATCCGAAGCTTCCATTAAACCTTGCTTTAAAATGCCGCCCATAATGGCTGATGCCATATTACCACAACCGATAAATCCTAATTTTTTCGTACTCATAACTTGTATTCCTCCGAAATTATATCTGTGCATAATTATACACCATTTACAAAAAAAGGAAAATACTATAATAAAAGTTTTTGATAAACAGAAACTTTTATTGCACGCACATCCGCATTATGTTATGATACTTACACATCAAGCGTGACTCGAGTATGCCACTCATTCAAAGGTCACTTTTACCTTTTCAAGGTATCAGAAGTTCATGGTATTTCTACCAGCGAATTCAAATTGATGAAATCAAAACAAGGAAGTGATGCCTATGATTGTGAAAATCTGTTGTTGTGACTCACAGTCTGTGTTACAATGATGGTAACCGGAAATACTATTATTTAGGATTGAGGAGAATATTATGATAGAAACCACAAACCAACAAAATGAAACAAATATTCTTGCGAAGCTCGATAGAGGAATTGATGATATGGAAGCCGGAAGAGAATTGCCTTTAAAAGAGGCATTTCAAAAAATAGAAAGTTTAAGAGACTCTAGGAGAAATGCAAGAACCTAAAGTATTATTAACATGGGAGGCCATTTATGACATTGCCGAAATAACCGATTATATCGAATCTGCTTTTGGCAAAACGCGAGCGGACCACTTTCAAGACGATATGAAATCTCAATTGGAAAGTCTAAAAATTATAGCAGGTGCTTTTGGGAAAACGTTTATCTTTTATAGAAACCTTATGATTTATAAAAAACCGTTTCCTCCCTCTATTATTTTTTATATCGTTGACAAACTCAAAAACCAAATTCATATTCTGAGAGTGTTAAGAGAAGAACGGAACTGGAAACCACTTTTATCAAATACTCAGGAATATACATATCCGAAAAACATATCATAATATCAAAAACACTATCGAGATTTTTCTCGATAGTGTTTTCATTTATCACCTCTTATTTCTCCTCTTGCTGCACTTCCTCGCGAATCTCCTTCGTGCGAATCTCCTTGCAAATCTGCTCTACAAACTCTGCAATCGGCTTTTGTCCCTCATCACCTGCAAAACGGCTTCTGACAGAAACAAGTCCTTCCGCCTCTTCCTTCTCGCCGACAATCAACATATACGGCAATCTCGAAAGTCTCGCATCGCGAATCTTGTAACCAATCTTCTCGGAACGATTATCCACTGTGACATCCACATCATTTCTTGCAAGCTCCTTGCGAACCTGCTCTGCATAGTCTGCATACTTCTCTGAAATCGGAAGGATACGTACCTGCTCCGGACATAACCAAGTCGGGAATTTGCCCGCATACTTTTCAATCAACCAAGCAAGGGTTCTCTCATAGCAGCCAAGTGATGTTCTGTGGATAATATAAGGGCGAACCTTTGCACCATTCTGGTCGATGTAGTACATATCGAATTTCTCAGCGATTGCGCAGTCCAATTGAATGGTAATCATGGTATCTTCTTTACCATATACATTCTTTGCCTGAATATCAATCTTTGGTCCGTAGAATGCTGCTTCACCGTCTGCTTCGGTGAAGTTAATTCCTTTTTCTACCAAAATCTGGCGAAGTGCATCTTGTGTGCTTTCCCAATATGCTTCATCACCAAGATATTTTGTCTTGTTTTCCGGATCCCATTTTGACAAACGGTAAGTCACCTCATCCTGCAATCCAAGTGTTGTCAAAATATGAATTGCAAGGTTCAAGCAGTTCTGTAATTCTTCTTCTGCCTGATCCGGGCGAATCACATTGTGTCCCTCAGAAATCGTGAACTGACGCACACGGGTAAGGCCATGCATCTCTCCCGAATCTTCATTACGGAATAAGGTAGAGGTCTCACCCATTCTGTATGGAAGGTCGCGATACGATTTCTGTGAGTTTTTGTATACATAGTATTGGAATGGGCAGGTCATCGGACGAAGTGCAAATACTTCTTTATCCACCTTTTCATCACCAAGTACAAACATACCATCTTGATAGTGATCCCAGTGCCCCGATATCTTATAGAGGTCCGATTTTGCCATAAGCGGAGTCTTTGTACGCACATAGCCCCACTCTTTGTCTTCCAAATCCTCAATCCATCTCTGGAGTTTCATAATCATCTTTGTTCCTCTTGGAAGCATCAGCGGAAGTCCCTGTCCGATTACATCGACAGTTGTGAACAATTCCATCTCACGGCCAAGTCGGTTATGGTCACGCTTCTTAATGTCTTCCAAACGCTCCATGTGAACTGCCAAATCTTCCTTGTTGTCGTACGCGGTTGCATAGATTCTCTGAAGCTGTGCCTTATTGGAATCTCCCCTCCAGTAAGCCATCGAAGAAGAAATCAGCTTAAATGCCTTCACCCCTTTTGTGCTCATCAAATGTGGTCCTGCACAAAGATCCGTAAATTCGCCTTGTTTGTAGAAAGAAATCACAGCATCCTCCGGAAGATCCTGAATCAACTCCACTTTATATGGTTCTTCCTTCCCTTCCATAAATTTGATTGCTTCTTCTCTCGGAAGTTCGAATTTTTCCAACTTGAGATTTTCTTTCACAATCCTCTTCATTTCTTTTTCAATATCTGACAGTTCTTCCTGCGAAAATGCAGTCTCTCTGTCAAAGTCATAGTAGAATCCGTCTTCAATTGACGGTCCGATTGCAAGCTTTGTATCCGGATACAAGCGCTTTACTGCCTGCGCCATAATGTGCGATGCTGTGTGGCGAAATGCCTTCTTGCCTTCATCATCTCTAAATGTGAGAATCTCTAACTCGGCATCCTCGTCTAACTCGGTTCTTAAATCTACAACTTCTCCATTCACCTTTGCTGCACAGGCTGCTCTTGCAAGTCCTTCGCTGATTGTCTTTGCGACCTCAAGAACAGAAACTCCGTTGTTAACTTCCATACTTGTACCATCTTTTAAAATTACTTTCATCTCTTTCCCTCCTATTTGATTACAATGATGGTGTTCTCAACGCATGTAAATAAGAGTTTGCTTGCAAACTCTTGCGCGCGAGCAGATTGCGTAGCAATAATAACCTTACTGCGAGCTGCGCATCGTTTGCATGCAGTGCACTTTCTTACTTTATAGTTACACTATAAAGTAAGAAACACCCTTAGGCAATCTTCTATTGCCTAAGGGTGCGTCACATCTAACACACGGTCCCACCTTAGTCTTTCACTCGAATTCTTTAACGCAGAAATACGGTGACGCTTATCGCGCACAGCTCGGGAGTGGTCTTCACTATACATTCATATAAGGGGCTCTCAGCAAATGTCCCTCTCTCTGGCTACTTCCATATAGTTACTTGTTCCGTCTTCGCTTTTCAAATATAGGTGTATTATAAATCTTGCGTGGAGATTCGTCAAGCAGTTAAATATATTTAGAACTTGTTTTTCTTTTCCTGTAATTTAGCTTCCTTTTCAAGAGACTTAAGTGTAGATATATATGCCTCTTCCACAGGAGAAAGTGTTTTTTCTTGATATTTTCTATATTCAGATTCCGCTTTTGCGATTGCCTGTGCATGGCTGACTGTGCCCGCACCCTGAAGCAGTTTGCGATTGCCTGAGGAAAGAATGGAATCAAGTTGCTGGACATAGTCACTCATATACATTGGTTTATGCTCGATTGCATTGATTTCTGCCAAATCGAAATAACCGGAAACAAGGTTATTTAAAACCTTTAATTCACTCTCCATCAAATAATTCTTTGCAATACTAATATCCTTTAATACCGGCAGCTCACCGGAAAAAGTAGTAAGTCCCATAAAAGGCTTTTCAGCATCAGCACGTTCATAGATAACCTCAGCAGCCGTGTGTCCATGTGCTGCAAAATGAAGTTTATTCTGCACGATTTTAAAAAACTGTATGGATTCATCTGCTTGCGGATTATAATCCACACTTGTGGCATAGAGGTCGAGCACTTGCCTATACAGTACCTTTTCAGAAGAACGAATATCCCTAATTCGATCAAGTAATTCTTTCCAGTACGCACCTCCACCATTGCCTTTTAGACGCTCATCATCCATAGCAAAGCCTTTTCGCATATACTCTTTTAGAATAGACGATGCCCATATTCTGAATTGTGTACCACGAATTGACTTTACACGGTAGCCGACAGAGATAATAACATCAAGATTGTAAAATTCTGTCATATGAGTCTGTGTTTTCCCCTCAATAGCACCATGCTGAGTGGTTGTTGCAAATTTTGCAACAACCAGTGCTTTATTCAATTCACCCTCAGAAAAAATATTCTTAATATGGCGAGACACTGTGGACTTGTCCCTTTGGAAAAGCTCTGCCATCTGGTCGAGTGATAACCATACAGTATCTCCATCAAAGGTAGTCTCGACCTTAGTTATACCATCATCGGTAGTATATATGATAATTTCGTTATTGTTGTTCATTGTACGTCTCCTTCTCCCCTATGTACTCCAAAATATCAATACCTTTTTCTTCACATTCATCGACAATTTTTATTTGCAAATCAGTCAGATTATGACCCGAACGACAGAAAAACCGACAAACAAAAAATTCTACAACTGCCATAACTGCCATAAAGAACAAGCCATCCCAAATAGTTTCATCAAGCATAATGTCAATAGATGGCCCCAGAACAAGCAATGCAACAAAAATAGGCATTCCAATATCAACCCACCTGTTTATTCCCTTCGCCTTGCGAACTTTTTCCGCATACTCTGCAAAGGTATAATCAACACCCTTTTTTTGCTTTCTTTTACGGATACGCTTAAATTGCGCTGCCAAGCCCTTTGCTGACGGAACTATAAGGCCTGCGTTCTCCACCTCTCTATTAAATTCTTTTACCATTTTCTTGCCTTCCCAATCTGCGCTCCTGATATTTCCATGATGCCGATATCTCATAACAGAACGAACCACCAGATAAATCACCACATAACTTCCCGTAACCGCCAGCAGCATGCGTGACCCTATTGCAATTTCATATTGTATCGTAAGACACACAAATCCCACAAGTACAACAATGCACAGGAAAAGTCCCATGATTATGAGATAATAAATGATAGGCTTCATCTTCTTTTTGAGCGCGATTGGTTGTAAAAAATATTTTGCAATCACATCTAACAACAACCCTGCCGATATACCAACCAAAAACGGCACAATATCTATCCGGTTCTCTGACCAAATTACATCTATAATAGAAATAATCAAGAATCCAAAAGCAATTCGGTATATACTATTCAAAAAATCTTTAAGTCTATATTTCCTAGCATCTTCGGCAAAAAAGTTTTTACAAAACAACTCCAAATCTCTGCCTACAATCTTCTCTGCCGGCTTCCCGTTATGTTCCGCCTCTACCAAAAGGTCGTAAAGCTCCATCAGTCTTTCATCTTTTATTTTCTCGTCTATCTGCAATGGATTACAATAAATATCCACCCATTCAAACGTTTCTCTATAATCCCCACTCAGCTGTTCTGCCATATTCACTGTATCTAACATAAATGTTCTTCCTCTCTCTGCTTCAAATAATACTTGGTTTGCACTCTGCACCACGCTGCAAAATATCAATACCTTTCTCTTCACATTCATCAATAATTTTCACTTGCATATCTGAGGATTCATCCCCTGTCCTAATTGACCATCGGCATAGAGAAAACTCAAGCGCACCTGCAATAGCCATAAATACAAGCCCATTTAAAATGCCATCGTGTAAGATAATGTCTATACTTGGACATAGCACCATCAGCGCAAAACACACATACATCACAATATTCCACTTCTTAGACGTTGATTTTTCCTTGCGAATCAAAGTCGCAAAATCCTCAAATGTGTATTCTTTACCTCTTTTGTTTCTCCGTTTTTGGATGCGTTGAAATCTTTTCGCCATCATTTTTACACAAATCTCTGTTTGACTGTCCTTTGCAATCTCCTTATTAAATTCTTTTACGATTTTCTTCTCTTCCTTACGCTGATTATAAGCCTTATCTCCCTCACGCCATTTGAGCACCACCTTTATGATAAGATAAGTAACGAAATACGCACCAGCAAATACAATCAGTGTCCAAGAGTTCATATAAAGTTGCAAATCCAGAATGCCGCATATGATAAAAGCAAGCACAAAACTAAATAAATAGCTTCCTAAAGCAATAAAACAGTAAACAATTGGCTTCATTTTTTTCTTAAGCGCCATCGGTTGTAAAAAATGCTTGACAAACTTATTGATTATCCATGCAATTCCAAGCACAGTGACTATCGGTAGCAAATCGATTTTTGTATCATCCAAAAGCAAGTTCGTAACGGCTATGAGCAATACCGTAAAAGAAATCACAAATAAACCCTCAAACAAATCTTTTAATCCATAGCTCTCTTTCTTTTCTTCAAAGAGATTCTTTGCAAAGATTTCAATATCTCTGCCTACAATCTTCTCAACTGATTTTCCTTCATATTCGGCCTCTACTAAGAAATCATAAAACTCCATCAGCTTTTCGTCTTTTATCTGTGCATCCATCTCCAATGACATACTATAAATATCCATCCACTCAAAAGCCGCTTTATACTCCCCATGCAACTGCTTTGCCATATTCATTGTATCTAACATAAATGTTCTTCCTCTCTCTCTGCTTCAAATAATACTTGGTTTGCACTCTGCACCACGCTGCAAAATTGCTGTTTAAAGCTTTCCAATCGTTCCAATCCCGACGGCGTGATGGTATAATACTTTCGTATTGGCCCCAAAGGTGACTTTGCCTTTCTGCACGTGATATATTGATGTTTGTCTAGTCGCGTTAAAACCGGATAAAGCGTTCCTTCACCCAAATCTGTAAATCCTTCCTGTTCAAGCACAGATAGAATCTCATACCCGTAAGTCTCACCTCTTGCAATTACACTCAACACACACCCCTCTAAAATCCCTTTCATCAACTGTGTATCTTCCATCGTCTCTTTCCTCTCTACTTTGCATTGCCAAGTATCTGAAAACAAAAATAGCACAGCTACTTGGTATTGTCAAGTAACTGTGCTATTTTTTAATAAATGGCACGATTTATACACATTGCGAACTACATTTTCCCTACAGAATTTACTTTGCATAACAAACTAAGAGAGGAGCCAGATTTCTCCGACTCCTCCAAGTATGTGTCCGCAAACACATACCCCAATTGCTACTTAATAATATACTACAAGCCCCAAAATTATGCAACTATTTAGAGAAATTTTTTTAATATTGTCATGCGTGAATTTAAATCCGGATGAATTGTAATTGCAGAAACTGCCAGACTCACTGCATTTTCATACTCCTTTGTTATTTTCTCAAATTCATATATAAAAGTCTTAATTTCTTTTTTTGATACTTTCAACAGCTTTAAGCAATAACAGATAAGAATAATATAATCTCCAATTGTTTTAAAGTTCATATATGGAAGACCGATTTCCAAAATCAGGCATTGTTTCATAGATCTAGAGGGGTCCATTCTTCTAAAACGAGTATCGTAAACCACATCATTATGCGCAATAGCATTTCTTAAATCCTTAAGCACGTATACATACTTATAAAGCAGTTCTCGATATGTATCACTAGACAAATTTATGCCTATTGCTCTTGAAATTTTCTCTCTCATCCTCATCGTCAAACACGAAAGCAAAAAACCAAAGTCTCCCATAGTAAGTATTTCAAATATAGCCCAAATCGGAACCTCATTATAACTTGTGTTATTATAAAAATGGGCGATTTTCGGATTGTCTTTTCTATATGCTGCGGCAATAGAGTTCTGAATTAAACCCTGTAAGTTCAGCTTATTATTCTGATATCTTTTCTTGACATCCTCTGTTGTTCCTATTGGAGCATTCTTATAGCTACTAACCACTTTATCATACATATCGTATATACTGTTTGTTCCAATTTCGGTCATAATTGTATTAAGTGCAATGTTTTTCAATGCCGTTTCTATAAACATCATCTTTCCGTATAATAAAGCTTTCAGTTTTGTATCATATTGGATAGTGGCATTGATTTCCTTATACGAAACAAAAGGAATCTTTCTATGAGACGACACAAAAAATCGATATCCTTTATATCCATGAAAATATCCTGTAGTAATCAATTGTTGCTTTTGAGAACTGCCCGAAATGAAAATCCCATTATTACGTAGATGTCGCATAAGAGCATCTGTGGATTTGTAATTACGACTTGCCATAATCTCTCCTTCCTTATCAACTCTCACTTATCTCCTCACATGCTGAATCATCCCCAATACACTCTCATTCGCATTCAGCGGTATCAATTCCACCTCTGGATGTTGATTATGGAATACACGGAACACCTCATCCGCAAACCCCTGTGCCATATATTCCACCCCTGCAAAGTCGAACTCTACCTGCTCGAATTCTTCCAAACGATGCAGAAGCCTTCGCGCCTGCGACCTTGCAACCGGCTGTGCGTATAGGCACACTTCCGCTAACGGTATTCTTGTCTTCACAAAACCCTTTTCTATTGGTGCATACATATCGAACACCTCCTTAATTGTGCGAGTCGTATCATTCTCCAAACGCATCACAACCATCGTGCCAATCTGATTCAGTTTATTGTAATACGCAAGCAGATGGGACTCTATCAATTGTCCTTGCTCATAATACCCTTGTTTAAGAGCGGCACCCTCTGACCATATTGCGAATTCATACAACACTTTTGATGTAAAGAAGATACCTTCTCCAGAATGATTTTCACGTTTGGTTGTCAGCTTTCCCTTATATAACTCCGCTATCACATCTTGATAAGCAAAGTCTTTTCCACAAGTGTTCTTCAAATATTGTTGCACGTTGCGAAAAATTCCTACACCGTCATCCACAATGCGAATCTCTGTGTACAGACAGTCCTTATACACCGTACACTGTATCTTGTTCCCTTCAGAATGTTCAATCGCATTATTCATCATCTCGGCAAAGGCATAATACCAAATGTGTTTCGCTTGTTTCGAAACATCGTCCAGTAATGGTGCTACATCTTCTAGGTATATTGTATCCTCATCCAGACCCTCAATCGCATACTCGAATGTAAATATTTGTGTGTATAAACGATACCCGCATTGCCGCTCTTCATCTGCACACAAAGTCTGCTTTTCCAATTCCTCTTTTACATATCGTTTCACAGTTGTAATGGATATGCCAAAATTATCCATCGTCTTCTCTATAAACTCTTCATCATCCATTCGGATTTTTTCTAACATATATCTTTTGATACTCTCTCGTTTCGCTTCTTGAAATGACATTTCGGCTCCTCCATTTCTCAAATCTTATTTTTATATTTCAAAACTTTATTTTGTTTTTATCAAATTATATCACTTTTATTTTGAAACTTCAAGACAAAAAGAGCAGGAATTTCTTCCTGCCCTTTAAAACCAACTGCATATTTAATTCTCGTCAATATAGCCGATGATATTCGACGCATTTGCAAAGGTCTCTACCTTTCCGTCTTTGACAACCACCAAAGTCGGTGCCTGTCTCACGCCGTACTTCTCTACCAAATCTGTTGCTTCTTCTGCATCCACTTTCTCGTATGCAATCTCTGCCTCGTCCAGTCTCATACCCACAATCTTGCAATTCGGGCAGGTCTTGGTAGTAAAGAGCATCGTCTTGGTCTCATCCTCACAAACGCACTCCTCTTCCATCACTTCCTGCGCCGCCTCTGTGCGCACCTTCAACTGGGAGTTGGTAATATCGTATACCTTTCTCTCCTTGTACTCCTGTGCCTTTCCATCGTTCCAGTTCTGTACCGGTCTGTAATATCCCGTAATACGACTGTAAACCTCCGTCGTGCCTCCACAGTGCGGACACTCATACTGCTCACCGGTCAGATAACCATGATCCTTACAGATTGAGTAGGTCGGTGACATCGTATAATATGGCAGCTTGTAGTTCTCTGCAATCTTGCGTACCAAAGTGGCTGCTGCCTTCCAGTCCGGAAGCTTCTCACCCAAGAAGGCGTGGAATACAGTTCCTGAAGTATACAAAGTCTGCAACTCATCTTGAATATCCAATGCTTCAAAAATATCTGCCGTGTAACCCACCGGAAGATGTGAGCTGTTGGTATAATACGGAGCACCATTCTCGGAAGCTGTAATAATCTCCGGGAACTGTGCCTTATCGTGCTTTGCAAGACGGTAAGTCGTTGACTCAGCCGGTGTTGCCTCTAAGTTGTAAAGGTCACCGTACAATTCCTGATAATCCGAAAGACGCTCCCTCATATGATTCAACACATCTTTTGCAAACTGCTGTGTCTTCTCATGCGTCATATCTGCCTGCAACCACTTTGCATTCAAACCTGCCTCATTCATACCGACCAAGCCGATGGTTGAGAAATGATTTGCAAAGGTTCCCAAATATTTCTTTGTATACGGATACAAGCCCTCATTCAGCAGCTTTGTGATAATCGTACGCTTTACGCTGAGTGAACGCGCGGAAATGTCCATTAAGCGGTCTAATCTCTTGTAGAACTCAGCCTCATCATTTGACAAATATGCGATTCTTGGAAGGTTGATAGTAACAACTCCTACCGAACCTGTACTCTCGCCACTACCGAAGAAACCACCGGATTTCTTGCGGAGCTCGCGGAGGTCGAGACGCAGACGGCAGCACATGCTTCGCACGTCACTCGGCTCCATATCGCTGTTAATATAATTTGAGAAATACGGTGTACCGTACTTTGCAGTCATCTCAAACAAGAGCTTGTTGTTCTCCGTCTCTGACCAATCAAAATCTTTGGTAATCGAATATGTCGGAATCGGATACTGGAATCCACGTCCATTGGCATCACCCTCAATCATCGTCTCAAGGAATGCCTTGTTGATCATATCCATCTCTGCCTTACAGTCTTTGTATTTGAAATCCATCTCCTTGCCGCCAACGATTGCCGGAAGCTCTGCAAGGTCATTCGGCACAGTCCAGTCCAAAGTAATGTTCGTAAATGGTGACTGTGTACCCCATCTACTTGGTGTATTTACGCCATAAATGAAAGATTCTACGCACTTTTTCACCTGCTCATAATTCAAGTTGTCCACTTTTACAAATGGAGCAAGGTAGGTATCAAACGAAGAAAATGCCTGTGCACCTGCCCATTCATTCTGCATAATTCCGAGAAAGTTCACCATCTGGTTACAAAGCGTTGACAAATGCTTTGCCGGTGCAGAGGTAATCTTTCCAACCACGCCACCGAGTCCTTCCTGAATCAACTGTTTCAGAGACCAACCTGCACAGTAACCTGTGAGCATCGAAAGGTCATGAATGTGAATATCTGCATTACGATGTGCATTTCCAATCTCTTCATCGTAAATCTCGGACAGCCAGTAGTTCGCTGTAATCGCACCGGAGTTACTCAAAATCAAACCACCTACTGAATAGGTAACCGTTGAGTTCTCTTTTACACGCCAGTCGTTGACATTCACGTAGTTATCCACAATCTCCTTGTAGTCCAGCACAGTAGATTTCATATTACGGATCTTCTCACGCTGCTTGCGGTATAAAATATATCCCTTCGCAACTTCGCCGTATCCCGCCTGAATCAACACGGACTCCACGCTGTCTTGGATATCCTCCACTCTTACAAATCCGTCCTGAATCTTGCCCGCGAAATCTGCCGTCACCTTCAATGCCAGCATATCGATGATATCTGGATGTGTGTCTAATTCTTGTGCTTCAAATGCCTTTGTGATTGCCGCTGCAATCTTCTGCAAATTAAACTCTGCAATCTTTCCGTCTCTCTTTTTTACCTGATACATCTTTCGTACCTCCAAATTCGTCTGTTTGATTATTGTAGCATTATTTAGAGTGTACGTCAACAAAAAACAACAAGATATTGTGTTTTTGTTTTTTCAAAAACACAATATCTCGTTTTGCACAAAAAATACTGAGGAAATTTTACAGTTCTTTTAATAGGAACAAAATCATATAAATCGGTTTTAACTTTAAGGTGCCTATTTTGCCAACATCTTTTTGCGAAAGAAGATACCTCTCCCCCACATATTTCGAATACTTCACTTCAAAATAATCAATGGATTTATGATTCTTTATCGCTGACGATTTCACTTCTATCGGAACAATCTTGTTTTTTGACGTAAGCAAGAAATCAATTTCAAACGAATGTGTGCTTCCCTCTTTTCTCCATGTATGGTAATACAAATCCCTTCCACTTGCCTTCATTGCCTGTGCAACTACATTTTCATACAAATATCCCAAATCTGCCGGCAATGTATCACTTAATAGTTTTTTATAAATATCTTTGATCCCATTTTGAGAGTCGTGAAAAAGCATCGTTGTAAACAGCCCGATGTCCGACAGATATAATTTAAAGCAATTCAAATCTTTGGTCTGAGGCAAAGATACGGTTGGATTCAACACATTGTAACAAGGCAGCACAAGTCCGGATTCAATCAACTCAAATAAGCGCTCCTCGTCCTTTCTTGTTTTTTGTTTCCCTGTTGCCGTTGAAATGACATAATGTTTCTTCTTTGCAGCAAGTTGACACGGAACGGATTTATACATATCCGTGATTCTCCCCGAATCATCAATCTTCTTTAAATCGTCATAATACAAATCCAAAATCTCACGCTTTACCTTATCCACTGCCTCAAAACTGTTGGTCGCAATATAGCTTTCCACTGCTTGCGGCATACCGCCCACAGCCATATAAATACGAAAATCTCTCATAGCATTGCGATTCGCTGCGTTGCCTAACTCCATCCCGCTCTTATATGCCATCTCCAAAATCTTCGGATTTCCACCTGTTGCCCATAGGAATTCCTCATAATCCATTGGATACACACGAATCCTATGTTCTTCTGACGGAATCAAAATGTCCTTCACATTCTTCTTGATCGATATCAGAGAGCCCGTCTCTATATAGTCATATCTGCCATCTTTTACAAGGTGCTTAATCGCCTGACGTGCCTTCGGAAACAATTGAATCTCATCAAAAATAATTACGGATTTTCTTTCATAAAGTTCTATCCCTGTTTCCACCTGTAACCTTAGAAAGAAACGATCTAATTTTGAAATATCATCAAAAATATCTATCA
The DNA here is from genome assembly GCA_036311625.1 of Faecalimonas sp. Classification (GTDB taxonomy): domain Bacteria; phylum Bacillota; class Clostridia; order Lachnospirales; family Lachnospiraceae; genus Faecalimonas. Next base: position 22,161 of record JAXJPN010000085.1, on the reverse strand, counting down.
TTTCCTTACTCACATTCGAGAAATCAATCAAAATGTAGGAATCATATTCATTCCGCGCAAACTCCTCTGCTATTGTTGTTTTCCCAACTCGTCTGGCCCCTTCAAGAAGGCATGCATACTTACCATCCCAGTCTCTTTTCCACTCCAAAAGTTGATTGTATACTTTTCTCTTAAACATATTATCTCCGCCTTTCAGTCACAAATATCTTCTGCAAACTTCTAGTATTCAATACATTTTACTCGAAAAATATAATTATTTCAATATTATTTTCTTGCAATCATATAATTATTTCAACACCTATCATCATAGAAAACATAAATATTTCAAAGATGTTTAAAAAGAGAATTGGCTGTACGCCAAATAATTTCAAAAAAGTGCCACACTAAATCCCGCGTAGTTTCGCATTTGGCACATATGCTTTTACCACATCAAGAAACTCGTTCATTTCTTCTTCATCATATCCGGTGATTTGACTATCAATCAAATCGCCGGAATTGACAAAGGCTTGCAAAAAATATTTCTCGCAACCTGCAATCCACTCTCCAATTCTTGCAAATTCCTCTTTGGTATGAAAGTTCTTTGTAACGGTTGTACGGAACTCGTAAGGCACATGGCTCTCTTGCAAGAACACAACGCTCTCTTGAATCGCGTCAAGATATCTTGCATCCGTTCCGGCCGTAGCCGCATATGCTTGGAGTGAATTCTTGATATCCATCGCCACATAATCCACCAACTGCTCCTGCACCAAGAATTTCAGTTTGTCAGGGAAGCTTCCATTTGTATCCAATTTCACAGCATACCCAAGCTCCTTTATCTTTCGAATAAAATTCTCAATATCCTTTTGCAACAGAGGCTCGCCACCTGTAATGCAAACCCCGTCTAAAATTCCCTGCCGCTTTTTCAAAAAGGAGAAAAACGCCTCTTCCGTCATCTCTGCCTCCTGCGGAACATGTGTCACAAGCGAAGCATTGTGACAAAACGGACAACGAAAATTACAACCCGCAGTAAATACAGTGCAGGCCACCTTCTCCGGGAAGTCTAACAATGTTAATTTTTGTAATCCCTGTATCTGCAAATTTGCTTCCTCCCTTTCTATTGAAATACTTCCAAACTACGCTCTAGAATTCCCTTCATCTGCGCAATCACTGTTCCGTAATTTGTCATCGGAATACCCTGCTCTCTCGCCCGCGCCTGCCGAGATTCCATCTCACGCGCATTGAGCATACAGCCGCCACAGTGTACAATCAGTTGATACTTTGACAAATCTGTCGGAAACTCTGTTCCGCTGGTGAATTCAAATTGAAGTTGTTTCTTCGCGTATGTTGAAATCCATTCCGGCAGTTTCTTTGTCCCGATATCCTCACACTGACGATGGTGGGTACAGCCCTCAGAAATCAAAATGCAGTCTCCTTCCTGCAACTTATCCAAAACTTTCACACTCTTCACAACACTGTCCAAGTCTCCCTTGTAACGCGCCATCAGGATGGAAAAAGAAGTCAAAGAAAGCTCCGGCGGTACAATTTTTGCCACCTCTTCAAACACCTGACTATCTGTAATCACAAGCTTCGGCTTCGTACCAAGTTTATGTAAAGTCTCCTCTAATTCTGTATCCTTCACCACGATTGCAATCGCTCCTGCATCCAGAATATCGCGGATGGTCTGTTGCTGCGGCAAAATGAGTCTGCCCTTTGGTGCAGATGCATCAATCGGGGTAACCAATACAACAACATCCAGAGGGTCCAGCAAATCTGCTACGATATGCCTCTGCAATTCTTTCTGATTGGCGAGTTCTGCAATTCGCTCCTTCAACTCCTGAATATGATACCCTGACAACGCACTTACAGAAATTTCCCACTGTCTGAGTTCTCTACCTTCTTCCTCATCTGCCTTATTGTATACAATCAAATATGGAATTCTTTTGCTCCGAATCTGCTTAAGTAACTGTGCATCCACAACCGTCAATCCTTCATCATCGGCCACGACCAACAGTGCAATATCCGTTTTATTAAGGATATCATATGCCCTTTTGGTTCTGAGTTCGCCCAATTCCCCCTCATCATCAATTCCGGGCGTATCAATCAAAACAACCGGACCGATTGGCAAAAGTTCCATGCTCTTTGACACGGGATCTGTCGTCGTCCCTTTCACATCGGAAACAATTGCCAAATTCTGTCCGGTAATTGCATTTATTAAACTTGATTTTCCTGCGTTCCGTCTACCAAAGATACCAATATGCAGACGTTCCGCCATCGGCGTGCTATTTGTATTCATAAATCTCTTCCTTGCATATCTTTATAAGTTTCCACTCCCTAAATCATCTCTAAGATTTCTTCCTTCCCTTTTGCTCCCACAGAAATGTTCGCCACCTCGCCGTTCTTGATAACCGCGAGCGTCGGAATGCTCATCACGCGGTATTTCGCAGCGAGCTCTGACTGCTGGTCTACATTGATTTTGCCGACCTTGATGGCATCATTTTCCTCAGCAATCTCCTCCACGATCGGTCCTACCATACGGCATGGTCCGCACCAATCAGCATAGAAATCTAATAATACAGGTTTATTGGAATTTAAAACTTCACTTTCAAAATTTTCTTTTGTTATTTGAATCACAGACATCTGTTTGTCCTCCTTATGTTTTTCTGACTTTAGTATAACCAATCACTTCAAAAAATTCTGTGACTTTGTCACATTTGTTTTAAAAATAAAAATCTCTCTGATTCTTTTCTGCAATCGCTTCCAGATTTTCTTCTACCACCCGGCGCAGCTTTGTACTCGGAATCGATTGCATTTCTTTCTCAATCAAACGCTTTCCGACTTCCTTTGTCTCCTCTGAAGCATAATCCGTCAAATACTCTTGTAAGGTCATCAGCGCATTGGGCTGACAGCAATTTTGAATTTGACCATTCTTCACAAGCTCCATAAATCGGTCACCCACGCGACCTTCCCGATAGCACGCCGTACAAAAACTCGGAATATAGCCAAGCTCCATCAGCCACTTCACGACTTCATCTAAGGTTCTGGTGTCGCTGACCTCAAACTGCTCTGAATGCTCCGGCTCGCCGTCCGCATAGCCACCAACACTGGTCTTAGAACCACCACTAATCTGCGACACCCCAAGCCGCAACACTTTCTCCCGACACGACTCGCTCTCACGGGTCGAAAGAATGATTCCGGTGTACGGCACTGCAATTCGGATACACGCCACCAGCTTCGCAAATGTCTCATCGCTGATTCCGTTTTGGAAACTATCCATATCCACATCGTCCGCATTTCGGAGACGGGGCACACTGATTGTATGCGGTCCGACTCCCCAAACCGCTTCCAAATGCTCTGCGTGCATGAGCAGTCCGGCAAACTCGTAGCGATATTTATCCAATCCGAAGAGCACGCCGATACCCACATCATCGATACCGCCCTCCATTGCGCGATCCATCGCCTCCGTATGATATGCATAATCGTGTTTCGGTCCGGTCGGGTGCAATTCCTCGTAACTTTCCTTGTGGTAAGTTTCTTGGAACAAGATGTAAGTTCCGATTCCCGCTTCCTTGAGTTTCCGGTAGTTCTCCACTGTCGTTGCAGCAATATTCACATTGACACGCCGGATTGCTCCGTTCTTGTGTTTGATGCTATAAATCGTATCGATGCTCTCCAGTATGTACTCAATGGGGTTTTGCACCGGGTCTTCACCCATCTCAAGCGCCAAGCGCTTATGTCCCATATCCTGTAAGGCAATCACCTCGCGTCGAATCTCCTCTTGGCTCAGTTTCTTTCTCGGAATCTGTTTGTTCTTCAAATGATAGGGACAATAGGTACAGCCATTGACACAGTAATTTGAAAGATATAGGGGCGCAAACATAACAATGCGATTCCCGTAAAAATCCTTTTTCACCTGTTCAGCCAAACTGTAAATCTCTGCATTCAGCTCCTCCACCTCACAGGCAAGCAGAACCGATGCCTCTCTGTGCGAGAGCCCCTTGCGCAGCCTTGCCTTTTCGAGAATCTCAGAAATCAATACTCGATTCTTTTTATTTTCCTCTGCATAGCGCAGCGTGTCCAAAATCTCCTCATGACCGATAAATTCCTCTGCCACTTTGGAAGCTACATTATATTTGCTCATTTATCTGATATCCAATCTTTTGCATTCTTTTCTTCAATTCCTCTAGATGTTCTGCCGCCTCCGCGCCCGTGCTAAGCTTTCCGTCATACAGACTGTACTTTTTGCGCAAATGCGCCGGTGTCAGATTCGGCATCACCACATTTGCTCCGGCTAAAATACCAAGCTCCCGTCCTTCGGGATAAATGCTGGAAAGCGCTGTTGTCGCCGGCAGCCATGCCTTCGGCAAAAGCAAGCGCAACAAACCCAGCAGATACAAACTTTGTTCCAGCGAGCCGGCCGGCTTTTCTGCAAACGGCGTATCCTTGTGCGGAATGAACGGGCCAATGCCCACCATCTGTGGCTGTAATTTGCCAATGAACAGCATATCTTCTGCGAGATATTCCGCCTTCTGGTACGGCGAACCTACCAGAAAGCCACAGCCCACCTGATATCCAATCCTCTTTAACTCCCATAGACATTCCTGCCTGTGCCTTGCCGAAAGCGCTGTCGGGTGGAGTTTGGCGTAGTGCTCGCAATTGTAAGTCTCATGGCGAAGCAAAAACCGCTCTGCGCCGGCATCAAAAAACTTCTGATAACTTTCTTTTTCACGCTCTCCAATCGAAAGCGTCACCGCACAGTGCGGATAGCTTTCCTTAATCGCAGAAATAATCTCCACCAGCTTCTCATCCGTAAAAAAAGCATCCTCGCCGCTTTGCAATACAAAGGTTCGAAAGCCAAGCGCGTCCCCTTGCGCACAGCATTCCAAAATCTCCTCTTTTGTCAGGCGGTAACGCGAAGCCTTTCCATTGCTTCTTCGCAGTCCACAATAATAGCAGTCATTTTTGCAATAACTGCTAAATTCAATCAAGCCTCGCATGTAGACCTCTTTTCCATAGAACTGCTCTCGCACCTTCCTCGCCTCTTGGAAGACATACTCCGCAAGCTCTGGTGCGGGATTTTCAAGCAAAGTAATCCATTCTTCCTTTGTCAAATTGCGTGTATCCCGCAACTTATCTACAAGACGAATCATCTGATTTTCTCCTTCTCCGCTCCAAATGTAGTTCGTTTCGAGATTCCACAAAATCTTGTTTAAATAACAAAAAGTCTTCCATATCTTTTAAAATATGATACAGCAATGCACGGTTTTCAAACTCCTCCCTGCTCTGCGGAAGTTCATGCTCCTTCACATCACGCACCAACTCCTCCAATTGCGCAATCAATGCTTTCGGCTCGTTCGTCTCCGTCACGTGCTTGCTGATTTCCAAAATAAAATCCGCCACAATCTCCGCCGGCTTCGGGAGCTCACTGATACGGCGCATCTCCGTGTGCAGGCTGTGCAAAATTCCGTACTGCTGCTTGCGCATACGAAAATAGTTGATATAATACTCTGAATGCGCCCCGAAGGTATTCAAGTGATACTCATGTGCCATATCCGAAGAAATATCCAAGTCCTTCTCCAACTGTTGCAAATCCTCCCAAACACAATCGCCCATAGACTGGTGACGCAGATACCCCGAAAGCTCCTCCAAAATCCTTGTCATCTTGCCTTCCATATACTGCATACGCTGTACCATCTCCGACTCATGCGCATGGTTATGCTGGAACAGATTGAGTACGATTGCAATCACAACACCAATTACCACCAATAAACATTCATTGAGCAAAAATTCTGGCGAGAAATCCCCCGAAGAAAGAAAATGCGCACCGATAACCGCATTCACCGAAATCACATTTCTCCAACCGAGAAGTTCACACAAAAACACCGAGAAAAACAAATAGATTCCATAGTCCAGCCACGAAGTCTTAATGACATAAAACAAAATAAAACAGAGTGCAAAAGACGCCACAAAAGACACAAGCCTTTGCAGCGACAGACGAAACGTATCCAGCTTCGTAGTCAGCAAAGTCAAAAGCGCAATGATACCCGCTGAAGACGCATTTTCCAAATGCAACAACTGTGCCACATAATATGCAAGGCTTCCCCCAACTCCGATTTTCAGAGCCAGAAGCAAATATTTTCTTACCTTCAACATCTTATTCTCGTTCATAAACAATCTCCACAAGCACCAGTCCGTGTGCCGGCGCAGTGACGCCCGCCGCCTTTCGGTCTCTGGCTTCCAAAATCTCCTTCACTTTCTCCGGCTCATAAAAACCGCGTCCTACACGAATCAGCGTACCCACAATAATGCGTACCATATTATATAAGAAACCATTGCCGGTAATTCGCACTGTGATTTCCTCACCATCCTGCAAAATATCCAAAGAATAAATCGTACGCACCGTACTTTCTACATCCGCCCGCACATTACAAAAGCTCACAAAATCATGCTCGCCGACCAAATACGACGCCGCCTGTCGCATCTTCTCCAAATCCAAACGGTACGACACAAAATAATTCGTCAGTCGCTTCGTCGGCACCGGAATCTGCGTATTGAGAATATGATACTCATAGGTCTTACTACAATCACAATATCTCGGATGGAAATCCGCCGCAACCTCCTCCGACTTTGTAATCACAATATCCTCCGGCAGACGCTGGTTGAGCGCCATCGCAATCCGCTCTGCCGGAATCGTCGTCTCGGTATCAAAAACCGCCACATTTCCCAGCGCATGCACACCCGAATCCGTGCGGCTCGCACCAATCACCAAAATCTCTTCTCCTGTTAACTTTGTGAGCGCCTTATTCAGCACTTCCTCCACTGTCATTCCATTTGGCTGTACTTGCCATCCACAGTAGTTGGTACCGTCATAAGCAATCGTCAATTTGATTCTCTTCATCGCAAACTTCCTTTTCTACGTCCCCAACTGAACGAAAATCCCCACAGCTATATACACCAGCATCACACCATATGCAAGATAATCCCTACCTGCATACACCAATGGCTTCATCTTCGTGCGCCCCTCTCCTCCGCGATAGCATCTTGCTTCCATCGCCATTGCAAGGTCGTTGGCACGCCGAAATGCAGACACAAAAAGCGGCACCAAAATTGGAATCATCGCCTTCGCCTTTTGAATGAGGTTCCCGCTTTCCAAATCCGCCCCTCTGGCCGTCTGCGCCTTCATAATCTTATCCGCCTCTTCCAACAAGATTGGAATAAAGCGCAGTGCAATGGACATCATCATCGCAATCTCATGCACCGGCACCTTTATCTTACTAAGCGGCCAAAGCAGCTTCTCAATTCCGTCCGTCAATTCATTTGGCGTCGTGGTGAAAGTCATCAACGAAGATCCGATAATCAGATAAATCAAACGAATGACCATAAATACTGCCGTGCGAATTCCGCCTGTGGTAATCTGAAAAATCCAGAATTCTGCCACCACCTCGCCGGTCTTTGTCAAAAACAAGTTAAAACTCACCGTAATAAGCAGCAACAAGATCACCGGCCGCAGTCCGCGCACAATGTAGCCAAATGGCACCTTTGACACACGGATGACGCCAAACAAAAATACCGTCGCCACGACATAAGCCCAAAGATTCTCAAACACGAACAGTGAAATCAAATACAAAAGTGTTCCCAAAACCTTTACGCGCGGGTCCAAACGATGCAATATGCTTTTGGAGGGATAATATTGTCCAATTGTAATATCTCGAATCATAAGCTCCCAATTACTCCTATTTATCCAAGTACAGACGAAGAATCTCGGCAAGTGCCTCTTCCACCGTCGTCACCTGTGTCTCTACCGGCAGACCTGCCTCTGCCAGTGCATTCATCATATAGGTTACCTGCGGTGCCGCAAGACCTACCTTTTCCAGTTCTTGATAATGTGCAAAAACCTCTTTCGGCTCACCATCAAACAGCTTACTTCCCCGATTCATCACCACAATGCGGTCCACATATTTGGCAACATCTTCCATACTGTGGGAAACCAAAATGACCGTAAGCTTTTCTTTCTTTTGCAAATGCGCAATCTGATCCAAAATCTCATCGCGCCCCTTCGGGTCAAGCCCCGCAGTCGGCTCGTCCAAAACCAACACCTTCGGGTGCATCGCAAGCACGCCCGCAATCGCTGCGCGCCGCTTCTGCCCGCCGGACAAATCAAATGGGGAGACATCGTAATACTTCTCCGGAAGCCCTACTAACTCCAAAGCCGCCTTTGCGCGCTCCACACACGCTTCCGCTGACAAACCCTGATTCTTCGGACCAAAGCATACATCCGACAGCACATCCGCCTCAAACAATTGATGCTCTGGATATTGGAATACCAAACCCACCTTGTTGCGCAGCTGCTTCATATCATACTTCTCGGTATAAATATTCTCACCCTCATAATAGAGCGCACCACTTGAAGCCTTTACAAGTCCATTCAAATGTTGAATCAAGGTAGACTTACCGGAACCCGTATGCCCGATAATTCCGATAAACTCTCCTTCATAAATCTCGAGGTTGATATCGTTTAAAGCCACCCGTTCAAAAGCAGTCTCCGGGCTGTAAATATAGTTGATATGCTCTAGTTTGAGAATTGGCTGCTCTTTGCAAACCGCCTCTGTCTTCTGCACACCAAGCGTTCCCCCCATCTTTACAGAACGAGCTGCACCCTTCGGCATGCCACACTTCTTCAATTCTGAAACGAACTCTTCTACAGTCAAAATTCCATCCGAAATCTCAAGTCCCTTTTTCTTTAATTCATACGCGAGCAAAGTCACCTGCGGCACATCCAGACGATACTGCTTCAAAAGCTCCACCTGACTGAAAATCTCCTTCGTGGTGCCGTCCATCACAATGCGTCCCTTATCCATCACAATCACACGGTCCGCCCCGATTACTTCTTCCATATAATGCGTAATCAAAATGACCGTAACCTTCTCGCGTTTGCGAAGCTCCGCAATCGTACGCAAAACTTCCTTACGTCCATTCGGGTCTAACATCGCTGTCGGCTCGTCAAGCACAATACACTTCGGCCGCATCGCAACCACACCAGCAATCGCCACACGTTGCTTCTGTCCTCCCGACAACTTATTCGGCGAACTGTGGCGATAATCCAGCATACCTACCGCACGAAGACTCTGCTCTACACGCTCCCAAATCTCCTCCGTCGGCACACCCAGATTCTCCGGTCCGAATCCAACATCCTCTTCCACAACCGTTCCGATAATCTGGTTATCTGGATTCTGAAAGACCATACCCGCACTCTGTCTGACATCCCAAATATTCTCTTCCTTGCTCGTATCTTTCCCATCTACCCACATGTAACCTTCCGTAGGTGACAGAATCGCATTCATATGCTTGGCAAGCGTAGACTTCCCGGAACCATTGTGGCCCAAAATGGCAATAAACTGTCCGGGCTCAATATCCAGATTCACCACATCAATCGCACGGTGCGCTCCGATGACATTCCCCTCGTCATCCCGCTTCTCATATTCAAATATCAGATCTTCTGTCTTAATCATACACGTCTGACTTCCTTTTTCTAATATCATTTCATTTTACTTTATATACCAAGTATTTGCAAGTAGTAGCAAAGGTAAAAAAAATACAAGCAACACCAAAGTGCTACTTGTATCAGCTACGGAAAAGGGACTTGAACCCCTACTAACAGAGTCAGAGTCTGCTGTGCTACCATTACACCATTCCGCAATTTTTCTCGAACGATATTATTATATCAACCTTTCGAGAAAAAGCAAGTACTTTTTTTATTTTTTTCAAAAAAAGTCTATATTTTCTTAGGAAGTAGGATTTCTCCCTCAAAAGAAACCTCTGCCGGTCCCGTCATATACACCGTATTTGCTTCCCGATCCCAAGTAATCTCCAAATCACCGCCAAGAAGCTTCACCGTCACTGTGTCCTCTGTCAAACCATTCAAAATACTGGCAACTGCAACCGCACATGCGCCCGTACCACAGGCAAGTGTCTCGCCGGAACCGCGCTCCCACACGCGCATCTCCACCGTATGTCTGTCGATGACTCTTACAAATTCCGTATTCACCCGCTTTGGAAATCTCTCATGGTTCTCGAACTTCGGCCCGATGGTCGGAAGGTCGAGCCCCTTCACGTCCTCCACATACACCACCGCATGCGGATTCCCCATAGAAACAGCAGTCATACGATATTCTATGCCGTCTACCAGAATCGGCGCATCAATTACCGCATCCCCTTCTGCAACAACCGGAATCCGCTCCGGCACAAGCTCCGGGCTTCCCATATCCACCCGCACCAGCTTCACCTTTCCATCCTCAATTGTGAAATCCAAATATTTGATTCCGGCAAGTGTCTCCACCGAGACGCTGGTCTTGTCAGTCAAACCATAATCATATACATACTTTCCCACACAGCGAATCCCATTCCCGCACATCTCACCGCGAGAACCATCGGCATTGTACATCTCCATCTCAAAATCCGCAACCTTTGATGGCCTAATCAGAATCAGTCCATCGGAACCAATCCCGAAATTGCGATTGCTCACCTGAATCGCCACATCCGAAGGATGCTCCACTGTCTCCTCAAAACAATTGACATATACATAATCATTGCCAATTCCATGCATCTTTGTAAATTTCATCTTGTTTCCTCTTCACCTTTTCCATTGTGTTCTGTATGCTGCAGTTCAATCTTCGGACGTACATGCAATTCCATCGAGATATACTTTCCATCGCTACGGTGCTGCTTCACACACTCTGTCAACAAAAATTCAATCTGCCCATTTAAAGAACGAAAGTCATCCTCCGCCCAAGCTGCAAGGGCATTATATAACTTCGGAGACAAACGCAAGGGCACTTGCTTCTTTACATCTGCCATACTAATACAAACTTCCCGTGTTCACAATCGGCTGGGCATCGTGATTTCCACAAAGGACTACAAGAAGATTCGATACCATTGCAGCTTTTCTCTCATCATCCAAGCTCACCAAATCATTTTCATTCAAACGTTCCGATGCCATCTCTACCATACCAACTGCACCATCCACAATCATCTTTCTTGCATCAATAATAGCAGATGCCTGCTGTCTTTGCAACATTACGGCTGCAATCTCCGGTGCATAGGCCAAATAGGTAATACGAGCCTCGATAATTTCCAAACCAGCTTCTTTCACCTTCTCTTGAATCTCCTGCTTGATACGTTCTGCAACCACTTCACTAGAACCACGAAGGCTGCCTTCATCCGCAATTCCATCTCCTGTCGTATCAATTCCCGGTGCAACATCATATGGATAAATTCTCACGATATTTCGAAGAGCACTATCACACTGTAAAGACAGGTACTCCTTATAATTGTCAACATTAAATACTGCCTTCGCCGTATCTACCACGCGCCACATAACTGCAATTCCAATCTCCACCGGATTTCCCAAACAATCATTGATCTTCTGGCGATTATTATTCAACGTCATAATCTTAAGAGAAATACGTTTGTCAACGGTCTCCATAACCGGTGTTCCCGTAGCAGCTGCATAAACCACCGATTTCTTCTGTGAACTGTCTACGTCACCGCTCTGATTCAGCTTTGTCTGTGCGGCAGGATTAAATGCAACACAAAACGGATTCACAAAATAAAAACCATCGTTCTTCAATGTGCCCACATACTTTCCAAACAAAGTCAGCACCAATGCCTCCTGCGGTTTCAAAGTGCGAAGCCCTACAAAGAAAATCCATCCGAGCGCCACCCAAACAATACACGGCACAAGCAGCCATATCATCTCATAAATTGCACCCACTACAATCCCTACACCTGCTGCAATATAAAGTGCAAGCGTCAACAGTAACACTGCCATTCCATTCTTTTTGTTCCCTAAAACCTTTTCCTCCATAAAACACTTCCTCCTATTTGTGATATCAAAATGATATCACTTTTATATCTACAATGCAAGTGCTTTTTAACATATTTTTCTAATTCGGAATTTGCCGACCCGTCACATCCAAATGATAATTCTCCTTATAAATCAACTGCGAAATCGGCACAATCTCATACCCCGCCTCCTGTAGCTTCTCAATGACAGTCGGCAAAGCCTCGTGCGTATACTTTGCTCCATTGTGCATCAAAATAATGGCTCCATTTCCGAGATTCTTATGCTCCGTAACCGTCTTAATAATACTCTCTACGCCATAATCCTTCCAATCGAGAGAATCCACACTCCACTGTATCGTATAATACCCGCATCCGGTTGCGTTTTTAATTACATGGTTATCATAATCCCCATAAGGAGGCCGAAACAGATTCATCTCCACCCCTGTCAATTCTTTTACCTTATTATGTACCTTCATCAATTCATCCTGACACTGCGCGTCATCTAACTGGCTCATATTCTTGTGATTCTCACTGTGATTACCCAAATCATGTCCCGCTGCCTGAATCTTCTTTACATCCTCCGGGTAAGATTCAACCCAGCCACCCGTCATAAAAAAAGTTACATGCACATTGTACTTTGCAAGCGTATCTAAAATCACCTGCGTATCTTCATTACCCCACGCCGCGTCAAACGACAGCGCCACCTTCTTCTCCGGCGTCTCCACCGAATAAATCGGCAGCTCCCGCCCATTCACCGTATTGCTCACCGAGACCGCTTCCGACACACTCATTCCAATCGCTCCGAGAAGCACTGCCACCACCGCCAGCATTGTAATCTTACGCACTAATTTTTCCCGCATATCTGCACCATCCAAAGAGGTTTCATATAAGTGTATGCCAACTATACACAAAAAAGAAGAGGCAGATTCTTACGAATCCACCTCAGCAGCTACCACAATATATCGCTTATCCGGCTGACCTGCAATACAGGTGCTCAGTGTAATCAGCTTACTGTTCTCATCAATCGTCATCCCCTCGCGAAAATGATTCTTCCAGCTCGTCTGATTATGCAAAGACTGGATAAATGCCTGCCGTCCCTCCACTGTACTCTGGTCATAACTATACACGATGTGACGGTTGTCGTACACCAGCGCCGCATAGATGCGATAGGTCTTAATCTCCGTCTCCGTGTAAATCGTCACCGTATCGTGCGAATTAAAAAAGTCCGCATTCTCAAACTTGTGCAGATGCTTAAACATCGTACCATTCTTCATATCATGACCATAAATCAAAGTATTAAAATCTGTAAAATCCTTCTTGCTCACACTCTCCGTATAAATCGAACCCGGATATCCCTTCACGTGTTCAATCGTATGGTCCAGATAATAGCTGTCATCCGTCGGGTGCTGTACAATCGGATAATCCACATTCGTATCCGGAATCTGAATCCAAGCATAAATGTCCGCATTCTGCGCCTTCAAGGATACAAAATCTATCGGAATCACCACCGGCTCCTCTTCTACAGGTTCCTCCGTGACCGGCTTCTCCACCGGCTTTTGTGGCTGAATCTCCTCATAAATATCATGATTCTTCTCACGCGTCACAAAATAGAAAACCAAATAGCCCAATCCAAGTAACAAGAGCAATAAGCTCAGAATAAACAGAACTTTTTTCCACTTTGCATTCTTCTTTTCCTTCTCTTCCATAACTTCCCCCTACTTAAAACCTTCCGGCCTCTCCTCCGGTGGATGCTTCCTGAGCTCTTCCTCCAGCATCGTCTGAATATATGTATTGAGCGAAAGCATCTTCTGGTCCAAAGCCGAAATCATATCCGAACACTCCTTCAGCTCCTTGCTGATATGTTCCGGCGCATCCCACTCATACTTATAATAAATCTTGTGCTCCAAGCTCGCCCAAAAATCCATCGCAATCGTACGAATCTGAATCTCAACCTTCGTCTCCACGACACTGTCTGACAAGAAAATCGGAACTGCAACCAACATATGGTAGCTCTTATAACCACTATCCTTCGGTGTCTTAATATAATCCTTAATCGCAAGCACACGCAAATCGCTCTGATTTCCAATCATCTCTGCCAACTGATAAATATCCGAAGTAAACGAACAAATCAGTCTCACACCTGCAACGTCATTGATATACTTCACCATATTCTCAATCGTAGCCTCGTGTCCATTGCGCCGCAGCTTCTTCAGAATACTGTCCGTACTCTTAATACGGGTCTTGATATGTTCAATCGGATTGTAACGATGAATCCGCTGGAACTCTTCATTCAAAATCTCCAGCTTCGTGTTCACTTCCTTCAACGCCGCATTGTACAAAAACATACAAGTATCCCAATTGTCCGTCTCCACGTATGTCTTAATTACATTTTCCATACAAAAACTCCTAACTGTACTTCTATAACATATTTATCATACCATATTCTGCTGCAAAATTGTATAAAATAATTCGAAAATACGAAGACTACTCTCTGAGGTGATGAATATGATAAAAGGAAGTCAGAGCATTCAATTCGAGCATGCACCCTTCATTGTCAGCAGCGGTTCCATTGTCGGAAAAAAAGAAGCAGAAGGACCGCTCGGTGCACTGTTTGACCGCATGAACGAAAATGACTTATTCGGAGAAAATACATGGGAGGCCGCAGAAAGTAAAATGCAGACCGACGCCTGTCTGATTGCACTCCAAAAAGCCGGTGTAGAACCGGATGCCGTGCGTTACTTATTCGGCGGCGACCTGCTCCGACAGGGAATAGCAACCTCTATGGGAGTCGAAAAACTGCAAATCCCTTTATTCGGACTCTTCGGTGCCTGTTCCACTTCGGGCGAAGCGCTCGCACTCAGCTCGATGTGCGTGGCGGCCGGGTACGGAGAGCGTATGCTTGCCGTCACATCCAGCCATTTTGGAAGCGCAGAAAAAGAATTCCGTTTCCCACTTGGCTATGCAAACCAAAGACCACTGTCCTCTCAATGGACAGTAACCGGAAGTGGCGCCTTTCTGGTCGGAACCCAGAAAAGTCACGTGCGCATCACAGGCATTACCGTCGGAAAAATTGTCGATTATGGGCTCAAGGATTCGCAAAATATGGGCGCTTGTATGGCACCGGCAGCCTGCGACACCATCTTACAAAATCTCGAAGATTTCGGGCGAAAAGAAATGGACTACGACCACATCTTCACGGGAGACTTAGGCTATGTCGGACAAAGCATACTCTTTGACCTGATGCGGAAGAACGGGAAAGATATCAAGCCCAACCACGCAGACTGCGGTATGCTGATTTTCGACCAAAAAACCCAGCAGACCAACGCCGGCGGAAGCGGGTGCGGCTGCGCGGCAGTCACATTGTCCGCTTACATTTTACCGAAAATCGAAAGCGGCGAATGGAAACGCGTACTGTTTGTGCCAACCGGCGCACTCATGTCAACAGTCAGCTACAACGAAGGACAGAGCGTTCCCGGAATCGCACACGGCATCGTGTTAGAACACTGTTAGGAGGAAAAGAATATGGACTATATCAATGCATTTTGGGTGGGCGGTCTGATTTGCGCCATTGTACAGATTCTTCTGGACCGCACAAAACTGATGCCCGGAAGAATTATGGTGCTGCTGGTTTGCAGTGGTGCTGTTCTCGGCTTCTTGGGCATTTACGACCCCATCCAGAAGTTCGCAGGTGCCGGCGCCAGCGTACCACTGCTCGGCTTCGGAAACCTGCTCTGGAAAGGCGTCAAAGAAGCGGTTGACAAAGAAGGCTTTCTCGGCATCTTCATCGGCGGCTTTAAGGCCAGCGCCGTAGGAATCTCAGCCGCACTCATCTTCGGCTATTTAGCTTCCCTGATTTTTAATCCAAAGATGAAAAAATAACAAAACGGGACACCCCTAAACGCAAAACGGGACGTAGTAAAATGCAATTTTACTACGTCCCAAAACACAATTTGTTCACATTCTCTCTCTGATACTTTCCATACTCGGCATTGCCGGAATCGCACCTCGCTTTTCCACGCAAAGACTTGCCACAGCATTACCAAATCTCGCAAACTCTGCCGCTTCCGCCAAGCTCACCTCATCCGGCTTCTTCCCAAGCTCTAATAGCTGATTCAAAAAGCCGCCCCAGAAAGAATCTCCGGCACCGGTTGTATCTACCATATTTGCCTGAAAGCCCGGAATAACCCGACTGCCCTCTTTGGTGCATACCAACGCACCGTCAGCGCCTAGCGTCACTGCCACAAGCGGCACGCCCATCGCTACCAGCTTCTCTGCTGCGGCCTGAGGCTCCGCAATGTCCGTCAAAAGCGCCGTCTCCTCATCCGAAATTTTCATAACATCCACATAAGAAATAACAGAGCGCATACCGTTGATTGCATCCTCTTTGCTGTCCCAGAGTGCCGCCCTGTAATTTGGGTCATAAGAAATGATACAGCCGGCATCCTTTGCAATTTCCAAAGCTGTCATCGTTGTGCTCCGCGATGGCTCCGCAGTCAATGACAAGGAACCGATATGGAATACCCTGCTGTTCTGAATCACCTCACGATTGAGCTCTGTCTCTTCCAGACAGGTGTCTGCACCCGGTTTTCTCGCAAAGGAGAAGCTGCGTTCTCCACAATCAGAAAGTGCAACAAATGCTAAGGTCGTAAATACATGCTCATCTTCCACAAGTCCTTCTGTAGAAATGTTGTTTTGCTCCAGCGTCTCCTTTAAAAATGCGCCGTGCATATCCTTGCCGACCTTCCCGATAAATGCAGTTTTCTTTCCGCATTTACTAAGGCATGCCAATACATTTGCAGGGGCACCTCCCGGATTCTGTTCAAAAATTCTCTGTCCGGCTTGTGACTTGCCACAAGGTGTAAAATCAATCAAGATTTCCCCCAAGCTTGCTACATCAAACATATCGCATTCTCCCATCCTATTCTTCTATCACTTGAATCTCCAAATAATCAAATTCGATTCCATCAATAAAATTATCCTGTGTAAAGCGCGTCTTATCACGCTTGCGAAACTCCTCCACATTCGGCTCCAGCCAGATAGGCTTGCTTAAATCAAATTCATAACAAACTGCCTCCAGAGCCTGAAACACTTTATGCGTTCTCGTCTCCGCAGAATCATCACACACAACCGTGTCCCTTAGTAGCCGGTTCTCTTTCCAAATCTTTCCCCATAAGCGAAACATCGTAACTCCTCATTTCTTTTGGTATTGAACAGTGTTCTCATTTCATCCTTCCACACCCCTATAACATCATCGTCATATAAGGAGGAATGCAAACAATGCCCTCCTTAACACTCAAATTCTTAGGATGTATAATATAACTTTCTCCTATACGCTGCCTATATTTTCCCCTAAATGTATCCAACGAATTTGTTGAGTATTTCTTCCCCGATTTCACTTCTATTGGATAAAGTTTATACTTTAATTTACTATTATTTGAAATTAAGAAATCTATTTCCATATCATTTCGATGCTTTTCTTCATTATAATGATTGTAAAAATAAAGCTTATGACCATTTGCAACCAACATCTGTGCAATAACATTCTCATATAACATACCTTCATTGATATGTAGCTTTCCAGAGATAATCTGTTTATACACTTCATCTTCCAACAATTCATTTTCGTCAAATGCATGACTCACTAACAGTCCCGTATCCCCCATATAACATTTCACATAACTTCTAGTCTCGTTAAAAGAGAGACCCACATTGGGGTCATTACATAGAAAGCATTCATTGGATATCATGGAATCAGACAACCAGAAGAAGGTTTCCTCGTACTGTTCCGCATAAGACCCTTCCTGCACCTGTTTAAAGACCACTCTTTTTTCATGTTTTGAAAGGAATCCCGGAATTTGGTCATAAATAGATAATACTTTACTTCTGTACTGTGATTTTATCTTCATGATATCCTCGCGGTACAGTTTCAAGATATCCCTTTTTTCTCTATCAGCCTCAGTAAAATCTTTCTTATTTTCAACAAACAATACTACAGGCTTTGGCATGCCGCCAACCAACATATATTGCTGAAACAGTAACATTGCTCGATTATGCATACTTCTCTCCAAAGGTTCTCTTTTTTCGAAGCATTCCTTGATGTATTTTATTAACAGTTCTTCTCCAAGTGCCTCTGCAAACTCTTCAAAATCCAGCGGATACATACAGATACTGCGTTCCTCTGACGGAATCACAATATCCTTTACATTTTCCCTGATAGAAATCAAAGAACCTGTTTCCAAATAATCGTACCTGCCATCTGCAACCAAATATTTGATTGCTGCCCTTGCTTGCGGAAACATTTGCACCTCATCAAAGATAATAAGCGATTTTCTTATCGTCAATTTTTTTCCAAAATGAGTCTGTAAAAGCATAAAAAAAGTATCCAAATCATTCAGATATTTTTCAAAATACGCTTCAACCTCTTTATCTTTTTTTGCAAAGTCTATCAGAATATAACTTTCATATTCATTTTTTCCAAATTGTTCACAAATTGTAGACTTGCCTATGCGTCTTGCGCCTTCAATCAACAATGCCTTTTTGCCTTGACATTCATTTTTCCAATTTAAAAGTTTGTTATATACTTTTCTCTTTAATTCCATAACTACCCCTTTAATCATGCGCATATATTGAACTACTCGTTTTTTTGATTATGCGCACATTATAGCATCTCTTTTGATTATACGCAAGTATTATATAATATTATTTTTTGATTATGCGCGTTTATCCTAAAACCAAATAAGGTATACCACCGACCGATGATATACCTCTCTGCACCATAAAACTTCGCTGCACCGCAACCTCATCAAAATTTCTCTGCCACCCAATACACCAGCCCCAGCGCCCAGCTCGTCACAATTCCAAACAGAATCACCGGTCCTGCTATCGTAAATATCTTACACCCGATACCAAAGACCTGCCCCTCTTTCTTATACTCAATCGCCGGCGCTGCAACCGAATTTGCAAATCCCGTAATCGGCACCAACGCACCCGCGCCACAATACTGTGCAAACTTCGGATACACATTCAAACCGGTCAGTATCACACTGAGCAGCACCAAAATCAGCGAGGTCCAAGAACCCGCCGTCTCCTTGTTCATCCCCATACTGTCACAAGTATTTAAAAGTGCCTGTCCCAGCACACAGATTGCACCTCCAAGCAAAAACGCCTTTAACATATTCAAAGGAAGATTCGGCGTCGGCGTCTTCCCCTTCACATAATCCTTATAATTTTCTTGATTCAAATTCTCCATACTCTTCCTCTTTCTACCATCCATTCCAAAAGAACAAGAAGGCTCCCAAGCCTTTCCCAATCGCAACACTTAAAATCAAATACGGTATCCCCCGCACCAGCTTTGCACGGCGCATAAAAATCGGGAATACGTTCAAAACCTCCGCCAATGCCATCGACCAACAGCCTACAAAAAGACCGGCAAATAAGCCAAAGACCGCCAGCATCCAAGTTGCCCTTTGAAACTGCAGTTCATAAATCCAAAACAAATTTCCGAGAGAACCTCCCAGTATAATTGCATTCTCATAGCTCAAAATCTTGTTGCCGGTGTGCGTGCGGTCCGCAAAATCTGACACAACACCCAAACTCACAACAAACGAAAAAAGCCCGCCGGCCACAATCGCCCCCGAGCTAAGACCGATGATTGCCAGTAGCACTTCCTTTGCCCACATCCAACTCCTGCTCCTCTCTCGCATAATTTTGAATGATGGTGGTCTGAATGTCATTCTCGTAAAGCCGCATCTCTACCTCAATCGGCGTCGGATCTACCGAAAACCGTTTCTTGCCAAAATGATTAAAGAAAATCAGAATACCAAGCAAGATTCCGATGGAATACGTGGCCTCTAGAACAGTAAACCCCGTCTTCTCTCTGCCCATTACCTGCTCATAAAATTGCGAGAACAGTCGAGGTACATCAACGTCGTTATTAAACGCCATAATCGAAAATGCCGAACCGATAAAAGTAATCGTAAGCGCCACCGTTATTTTCGTCCACTCCAAAATCTGTACCTTCTTTTGTGCCGGCTCATAAGTCACAATCATATCCGGACTTCCGATGTGCTGAATCTCCAGCTTCGGGTACAGCTCATGCATCTTCTCAATCACTCGCAGAATCGAAATCACATAGCGATGCTTCCCCTCCTGTGGCACCCGCAAAATCCTTACCGACTTAAGTCGTGCTACCACATGCGGATTGGTGCACTCCATAGACACAATATCCCCCAAAGTCACATCGCGTGCCTGCACTTCCACATTCTGGTCTGTCTTCAAATACAAAGTCACTTGTTCAGCAGACATACCAGCGTCCCCTCATTCACAGACGACTGCTCCATCAGCTGCCCGTAATAATACAAAATTCCGACCACGACTGCTGCAAGTACCACAAACAACAGACAGAATCGGATTCTCTTCTTTGCCTTTTCCATTCTATCAACCTCCTCATCTGTAGCTAGTATGCTTCCAAAAACGCCAATTTATGCAAGACAAAGTTGCTCGCGCATACGTTTTAGCACTTTCTTCTCCATGCGCGACACCTGCACCTGTGAAATCCCAAGTTCTTGTCCAACCTGCGACTGCGTCTTATTTGCAAAATAGCGCAAATAAATCAATTGTCTCTCCTCTTTTTCCAAAGCTGAAAGCAATTGCGAAAGCAGCATTCTATCGAGCACCTTCTCTTCCCTGCACTCTTGCTCCTCCAGCTTTTCCAAAAGCGTAATCTCATTCCCATCCTTCTGGTAAACGGGCTTTTGAAGCGACTCCACCTCACAGCTCGCCTCCATCGCCATCACCAACTCTTCCTTTGGCACCTCCATATACTCCGCCAATTCTTCTAAAGTCGGTTCCCGCTGCCAGCACTCCTGCAACTGCTCCCTAGCAAGGTGCGCCTTGTACGCAAGCTCCTTCAGCGAACGACTCACCTTAATCAAGCCGTCATCTCGCAAAAAACGCTGAATCTCCCCAGAAATCATCGGCACCGCATACGTGGAAAACTTCACCTCGTAAGAAAAATCAAACTTATCAATTGCCTTTAATAGGCCGATACTTCCAATCTGAAACAAATCCTCACTCTCCACGCCTCGCCCCAGAAAACGCTTTACAACACACCAAACTAAACCAACATTCTCCTCCACCAACTGTGTTCTCGCTTTTTCATCCCCATCGTGCGACTTCCGAATCAAAGCGATTGTGTGGTCCATAGCTTCCTTCCTTTTCCAATGATTTTCTGCATCCTTACCAAAGTACCTTTACCCGGCTCAGACTCTACGCAAACCTCATCCATAAAAGCCTCCATAAACGAAAAGCCCATACCGGAACGCTCCAGCTCCGGCTTGGTCGTAAACAAGGGCTCCATCGCCTTTGTCACATCCTCGATACCCTTTCCCTTATCCTCTACTTCTATGTATAAAGTCTGCCCTTCCAAGCGACAACGTATCCAAATCGTCTGCACTTCCTTCTCATAACCGTGAATGATTGCATTCGTCACCGCCTCCGAAACCGCCGTCTTCACGTCCGAAACCTCCTCCAAAGTCGGGTTGAGCTGCGTCAAAAATGCGGCAACCGTCACCCGCGCAAATCCCTCATTTACAGAACGACTCTCAAACACCAACTCCATCTCATTCTTGTGCGTCATACTAATTCTTCCTCCTCATAGATTTGAATAATTTTCATCACACCCGACATCAGCATAATCTTCTTAATGCGCTCATTTACGTGGACAGCCCACACCTCGCCGCCCATCAGATAAATCAACTTATAGCGTCCCATCAACACCCCAATTCCCGAACTGTCCATAAAGTTCGTGTTCGCAAAATCAAAAATCACACACTTAATCTGATGCTGCTCAATAAGCTCATCCGCGTGCACCCGCAGCTCCTCCGCATTGTGGTGGTCAAGCTCATTTGGCACAAAAATCGTAAGGCAATTCTCCTGTACCTGATATTTCATCTCTTCTTCCTCCCTTTTTTGCATATTTATGAAGAGTTCGCTCGCGAACTCTTCGCGCTCGAGCGGATTGCGCAGCAATAAACTTCCCTGCCGCGAGATGCGCATCCGCGCGGAGCGGTTTTGCTTTATGGAAACTTTGTTTCCATAAAGCAAAAAAAGATATGCAAATCCTCTGATTTGCATATCCTTCTCTTTCGTACTTCCTACTCTGTGGGTGCCGGTGCTTCCTGCACACCCATCATCTCTTTTGCCTCTGTTGCAATATCCTTATCCGGATACAACTCCAAAATCCGATTGTACAGCGCCATCGCCTTGTCCTGCGCTTCCGTCTTCTGGTAAGCCTCCATCAAAATTAACATCGCCTCACCGTCTGCGTAGCCCTCATTCATCTTC
>JAXJPN010000084.1:0-8188 GCA_036311625.1 Faecalimonas sp. | reverse complement strand
GCTTTATCATGAGTATGCAGCAGTGATGCCGGTTTTGGATTACCACTGCCATATCAATCCGCAGGAAATTTATGAGGATAGGAAATTTGAAAATATGACACAGGTTTGGCTTGGAGGTGACCATTACAAATGGCGTCAGATGCGCTCGAACGGAGTAGATGAGAAGTATATCACCGGCGATGCAACAGACCGCGAGAAATTCCAGAAGTGGGCAGAGACCTTAGAGCTTGCGATTGGCAACCCGCTCTATCACTGGAGTCACTTGGAATTGAAGAAATACTTCGGATATGAGGGAATTTTAAATGGAGATACCGCAGAAGAGGTCTGGAATCTGTGTAATGCGAAGCTCGCAGAGGATGATATGACTGTTCGCAATATTATCAAGCAGTCGAATGTGACCTTAATCTGTACGACAGATGACCCGGTGGATTCTTTGGAGTGGCATCAGAAGCTTAAAGATGATGAGAGCTTTGATGTGCAGGTGCTTCCGGCATGGAGACCGGACAAGGCAATGAACTTGGAGAAGCCTGACTATCTTGCGTATTTAAATAAATTAAGTGCGGTAAGTGGTGTCAAGATTGACAGCTTCCAGGCACTCCTTCGGGCACTGGAAGTTCGTATGGACTTTTTTGCAAGTATGGGTTGCAGTGTGTCCGATCATGGTTTAGAGTATGTGATGTATGCACCGGCTTCTGCTAAGGAAATCGAGGCAATTTTTGCTAAGCGTATTTCGGGTGAGACAGTTACAAGAGCAGAGGAAGTGCAGTTTAAGACGGCATTTATGGTGGCAATGGGCAAGGCCTACAATCAGCGAAACTGGGTGATGCAGCTTCATTATGGTGCAAAGCGTGACAATAACCAGAACATTTTCAAGAAGTTGGGGCCGGACACTGGTGTGGATTGTATCAACACTTATGCACCATCTTCCGAATTGGCTGACTTCTTAAATGCGTTAGTAGTAACAGACGAGCTCCCAAAGACCATTATCTACAGCCTGAATCCGGTAGACAATGCGGCAATCGGAACGATTATCGGATGTTTTCAGGGAACGAGTGCCATCGGTAAGATGCAGCAGGGAAGTGCTTGGTGGTTCAATGACCATAAGACAGGAATGACAGAGCAGATGGTATCCCTTGCAAATCTTGGACTTTTAGGAAACTTTATCGGAATGCTGACAGATTCGCGCAGCTTTTTGTCTTACACCAGACACGAGTATTTCCGCAGAATTCTCTGTGAGTTAATCGGCGGCTGGGTTGAAAATGGAGAATATCCGGCAGACTACAAGGCGTTAGAAAAGATTATAAAGGGTATCTCATACAATAATGCAGTGCGATACTTTGGATTTGATTTGTAGGAGGTTTCAGATATGAATGGATTATTGAATCGTATACAGGCATTTGGTGTTGTCCCGGTTGTTGTCCTAAATGATGCAAAGGACGCACTTCCACTTGCAAAAGCACTTTGCGAGGGAGGGCTCCCATGTGCAGAGGTGACCTTCCGCACAGAGGCAGCAGAGGAGAGCATCCGTCTGATGGCAGAGGCATATCCAGAGATGCTCATAGGTGCAGGAACGGTGCTGACCATTGACCAAGTGAAACGTGCGGTGGCGGCAGGTGCAAAGTTTATCGTCAGTCCGGGCTTTGATGCGGAGGTTGTGGATTACTGTATAAAAAAAGAGATTCTGGTGCTTCCGGGCTGCGTGACACCGACGGAGGTGGCACAGGCAGTCAAGCGTGGTCTGGAAGTGGTAAAGTTTTTCCCGGCAGAGCAGTTTGGTGGTGTGGCAACGATTAAAGCTTTGGCAGCACCTTATACAAATACAAAGTTTATGCCAACCGGAGGCGTAAGTGCAAAGAATCTAAAAGATTATCTTGGATTTAAGAAAATCGTAGCGTGCGGCGGAAGCTGGATGGTAAAGGGTGACTTGATTGCGGCAGGTGAGTTCGAAAAGATAAAAGAACTGACAGCCGAAGCGGTGGCATTAGTAAAAGAAATCAGAGGAGAGTAATTATGGATTTGAAATTAAGACCGGCAAGTGAATGTAAATTTGATGCAGTATCATTAGGTGAAGTGATGTTGCGCCTAGATCCGGGCGAGGGCAGAATCCGGACTGCAAGAAGCTTCCGCGCTTGGGAAGGCGGCGGAGAGTACAATGTGGTGCGTGGACTTCGCAGATGTTTTGGATTAAAGACGGCGGTTATCACAGCTTTTGCGGATAACGAAGTCGGGATGTTGATGGAAGACTTTATCTTGCAGGGTGGAGTCGATACGTCTCTGATTAAGTGGATGAAGACAGATGGTATCGGTAGAATCTGCCGAAACGGCTTAAACTTTACGGAGAGAGGATTTGGTATTCGCGGTGCAGTTGGATGCTCAGACCGCGCAAACACAGCGATTTCCAAAGCGACACCGGAAGACTTTGATTTTGCGTATATTTTCGGTGAGCTTGGTGTACGCTGGTTACACACCGGCGGCATCTACGCGGCACTCTCGGAGCAGGCTTGCGAGACGGTACTTGCCGCAATCAAGACCGCAAAGAAATACGGAACGATTGTATCTTACGATTTGAATTACCGCCCATCAATGTGGAGTGCAATTGGCGGACTTGCAAAGGCACAGGAAGTCAACAAGGAAATCGCAAAATACGTCGATGTGATGATTGGAAATGAAGAAGACTTTACGGCTTGTCTGGGATTTGAGATTGAGGGAAATGATGAGAACTTAAAAGAGCTCAACATTGAAGGCTACAAGAAGATGATTAACGAGGCGGTAAAGACCTACCCGAATTTCAAGGCAGTGGGAACGACCCTTCGCGAAGTAAAGACAGCGACGGTCAATGACTGGAGCGCACTTTGCTGGGCAGGCGGAGAAATCTACAAGGCAAAAGACTATAAGGGCCTTGAGATTATGGACCGCGTAGGCGGTGGAGATTCTTTTGCGTCAGGACTTATCTATGGACTGATGACCACAGGTGATGCAGAGCTTGCAGTCAACTACGGTGTAGCTCACGGTGCACTTGCAATGACAACACCGGGCGATACGACGATGGCAAGCAAGAAGGAAGTAGAAGCGATAATGGGGGGCGCAGGAGCGCGCGTGCAGAGATAAATTGTGAACAAATTGTGTTTTGGGACGTAGTAAAATTGCATTTTACTACGTCCCAAAACGGATAAAAGGTTTGAAAATACGCATCACCTATGATAGAATAAAGACAGTCAGTCGCGAGCGGTTTGACTGTCGGAGTGTGGCTCAGCTTGGTAGAGCACTACGTTAGGGACGTAGGGGTCGCGTGTTCAAATCACGTCACTCCGATTTTGAGAAATACTAGAACCACAGATTGGCTCTAGTATTTTTCATTTATAGGAAACGAAAAACAAAGGAGAGATACCTATGACAAAGAAGACAAGAGATTTGATTGTTGGAATTGGTGGCGGGCTGATTGTGCTCGTATTGGTGTTGATGCTTGTGTTGTTTTTTGCTGTACGGAACAAGGAGAAGGAAGCAGCGAAGCAACTCGAGTCACAGCAGGAAGTACAGCAACAGGCGCAGCAGTCACAGGATTTGCCGGAGTTGGAGATTGAGACGCAAAAGGATATTTCTATCACCATCAGTGCGGCGGGAGATTGTACCTTTGCTACCGATGTGAATTATGCGGGTGGCCCATCCTTTGTTGCAAAGTACAATGAGCAGCAGAATCCGGCGTATTTTCTTGCGGGAGTGCAGTCGTTGTTTGCAAATGATGATTTGACTATTGTGAATTTTGAGGGGACATTGACGAATCTCAATACCAGACAGGATAAGCAATTTGCGTTTCGCGGCGACCCGAGCTATGTCAATATTTTGACTCAGGGCTCGGTAGAAGCGGTAAACCTCGCGAACAATCACAGCCGCGATTACGGTATGCAGAGTCTTGCAGATACCAAGCAATATCTGTCGGAGGCCGGTGTCACACATTTTGGCTATGAGGAGACTGCAATCGTGGAGCGTAAGGGTGTCAAGATTGGTTTGATTGGCATCTATGTGTTGCCGGATGGTTTGGGACGTATGCAGCAGCTGAAGGATCACATTCAAAAGGTGAAGCAAGAGGGGGCAGTGATTACCATTGTGAATTTCCACTGGGGTATTGAGAGAGAATACTATCCGAATGACGTCCAGAAGCAGCTGGCACATGCGGCGATTGACAACGGTGCTGATTTGGTAATCGGCGAGCATCCGCATGTCATTCAGGGCATTGAGACCTACAACGGCAAAAAGATTGTGTACAGTATGGGGAATTTCTGCTTTGGCGGGAACAAGAATCCGAGTGACAAGGACAGTATGGTGGTGCAGCAGACCTTTACGATACGCGATGGAAAGATTCTGCACTATGATGATTTCAAGGTGATTCCGTGCTCGATTTCGTCGGTATCGCATGTGAATGATTACCAACCGACCATTTTGACGGGTGCGGAGGCAGAACGCGTGATGAAGAAGATTGAAGAAATTAGTGCAAATCTAAAGAATCAATAAAATAGACGGGAGTATCTTGTAAATAGAAAATCCGATTTGTATAATAACAATAATTGGAAAATGCTAGAAAAGGGGACTTTAATTTTATGTTGCAAATTCAAAATATTTGTAAACAGTATCGTACCGGTGATTTGGTGCAGAACGCGTTAAAGGATGTGAGCTTAAATCTGCGAGACAGTGAGTTTGTTTCGATTTTGGGACCGTCCGGTTCCGGCAAGACGACCTTGCTGAATATTATCGGTGGATTGGATCGCTATGACAGCGGAGATTTGATTATCAACAATGTATCGACCAAGCGTTACAAAGACAGAGATTGGGATTCGTACCGCAACCATACCATTGGTTTTGTATTTCAGAGTTACAACCTGATTCCGCACCAGAGTGTGCTTGCCAATGTGGAGCTTGCATTGACGATTGGTGGTATCTCCAAGAAGGAGCGGAAGCGTCGTGCCTTAGATGCTTTGGAGCAGGTGGGACTGCGCGACCAGGCACACAAGAAGCCGAACCAGATGTCGGGAGGACAGATGCAGCGTGTGGCAATTGCGAGAGCATTGGTAAATAACCCGGATATCCTTCTTGCCGATGAGCCGACAGGGGCGCTTGACAGTGAGACCAGTGTGCAGGTGATGGAGCTCTTAAAAGAGGTGGCGCATGACCGTCTGGTCATTATGGTTACGCATAATCCAGAGTTGGCGGAGACTTACTCAACTCGTATTATCAAATTGCATGATGGAAGGATTACAGATGATTCCGATCCATTTGTGCCGGAGACACAGGAGCTTGTCGCACCGGAGCATAAGAATCTCGGAAAGGCATCGATGTCCATTTTTACAGCGTTGAATCTGAGTATGAATAATTTGCTCACGAAAAAGGCACGCACCTTATTGACAGCTTTTGCAGGGTCTATCGGTATTATCGGAATTGCGCTGATTTTGTCGCTTTCTACCGGATTTCAGAATTATATTGATAAGATTCAGGAAGATACTTTGACTTCCTATCCGTTGACTGTAATGGCAGATACAGCGGATCCGACGACGGCTTTGCTTTCTATGGTTTCTGAAAAAGGCGAGGGAACCGGCAAGGATGAGGTAAAGGAACAACAATATATGGAGACAATGTTTGCATCCATTGGAAAGAATGATTTGAAGGCATTGAAACGATACCTCGAGAAGAACGCAGACGAAGTGGATGAGATGGTGTCGCTTCTACAGTACCAGTATATGGTTAGCCCGATGATTTACACGACGGATGTAACGGGTAAGATTGCACAGCTGAATCCAAGCACGATGCTTGCTTCTTTAAGCGGTGCAGGCAGCAGTACCATGATGAGCAGTATGACCACCTCTGTGTTCTACGAGATGATGGATGATAAGGCGGGGCTTGAGACGCAGTACGATGTCCTCAGAGGAAGATGGCCGGATAGTTACGACGAGGTGGTTTTGGTACTTCCTGAGCCGAATGCGATTTCCGATTTGTTGCTTTATGGTCTGGGTCTCAGAGATAGTGCTGAGTTACAGAAATCCATTTCCAAATTGATGGAAGGTGAAGTCATTGAGCATACCTCAGAACCTTTGAAGCTTACGTATGAAGAGTTGATGAACATTCCGTTAAAATTGGTAGATGCGACAGACACCTATCGCTATAACGAACAGTATCAGGTTTATGAGAGTATGACGGCAGACCAAGAGTTCATGAAGCAGGTCTATGCGGATGCCATCGAATTAAAGATAGTCGGCATTGTTTGCCCGGAGGAAGGCACTTCATCGATGAATATGATGACGGGTGTGGCTTATACAAAGGCGCTTACGGAGCATGTGATAGCAGAGGCGGAAAAGTCAGAGATTGTGCAGACGCAGCTTGGAGATGAAGAGGTCGATGTCTTCAGCAACAAACGTTTTGATGATGACAGCGAAGAGAGCGGTTTGAACTTTGACGATATGATTAGTGTAAATACGGAGCTGTTGTCCTCTGCGTTTGGAATGGATATCAATCAAAATGATATTGCCCAGATGACAGAAGGCTATATGGGCGAGATTTCTTCTGCAATTACCACCGATACAGCGACGGCACAAAAAGCATTGCAGGATAATTTAAAGCTCTTTATGACAGAGATGCTCACTGAATTTGTAAAAGCAAATCAGAACCCGTTGATGGGGAACCTTGCGGTTCTAAAGCTCAGTGATGTGGAAGCGATGGTAAATGCCTATATGGCGAAGGAAAGCACACAGACAGCACTCGGACAGTTGGAAGCAAGTTATGTGATTCCGAAGGATGTTTTTGTGACGACCTACCAAGAGCTTTTGAAAGGGCTTGTGCAAGGCTATGTTACAAACTTTTCTGCCGGACAGGATTCGCCGGGAGCGGAACCGGATGCAGAGCCGACGGCTTTTTTGACGATGGAAAGCATAGAGCCTCTTGTGACGGCGCTTACGGCGACTGAGCCTGTCGGTGCGAGTATGCAGATGCTTGCAGCTAAGATGACAGAGGCCGTGATGCAAAAGACCATTCTCTCGAAAGTAGGAGAGCTGACACAGCGTTTGATGGGGACGGTGGCAAGCTCGTTTGATGTGGATGAGAGCAAGATTGCAGCAGCCTTCCAGTTCAATATGAACGAGGAGGAACTTATGAGATTGATGCAGACGATGTCCACCAAGAGTGTGGAAAAGAATGCACGGACGAATCTCTTGTCGCTTGGGTATCAGGATTTGAATGACCCGACCTCCATTTCTTTCTATTTTGCAAGCTTTGAAGCGAAAGAAGCGTTTATGGAGTTTCTGGATGCTTACAATGAACGAATGGAAGAGATAGACGAGGAGAAAGTGATACAATACACAGACCTTACGGGAATTCTGATGTCATCCGTGCAGGTGATTGTAAACAGCGTCAGCTATGTGCTGATTGCGTTTGTGAGTATTTCTCTGATTGTATCGTCGATTATGATTGGAATTATCACCTATATTTCTGTGCTGGAACGCACAAAGGAGATTGGTGTACTGCGTGCAATCGGTGCGTCAAAGAAGAATATTTCTTCTATATTTAATGCAGAGACCTTTATCGTGGGCTTGTGTTCCGGTCTGTTAGGTATACTGGTGACTTTGGTTCTTTTACAGCCAATTAACTATATCATCCATACGCTGACAGGAAATCCAGATATTACGGCAGTTTTGCCGGTACAGGGCGGTGTGATTTTAGTGATTTTAAGTGTGGTCCTGACCTTGATTAGTGGTTTGATTCCGTCGAAGAAAGCGGCGAAGAAAGATCCGGTGTCAGCACTGCGAAGTGAATAGTTTTGTAGGATAGCAAAGCGAGGTGAGGGTACAGATGGAAAGATGGTTTATTATGCGAAAGGGAGCACCCTTTCAAGAGATAGCAGAAAAATTTCAGATTAGTTCGTTGCTTGCCAGACTGATTCGGAATCGAGATGTGGTAGGTGATGCTGCTGTGGAAGAGTATTTGAATGGCACCCTCGCAGATTTGCATGATGGCATTCTAATGAAGGATATGGATAAGGCAGTAGACCTTTTGCAGGAAAAGCTGGAGGATGAAAAGCAAATTCGTATCATTGGCGATTATGACATTGACGGTATCAATGCGACTTATATTTTGCTCGAGGGCTTTCGCGCGCTTGGCGCAAAGGTGGATGTGGATATCCCGGACCGTATGAAGGACGGGTATGGTC
>JAXJPN010000083.1:0-24812 GCA_036311625.1 Faecalimonas sp. | reverse complement strand
TCAAAACGGGACACCCCTAAACGCAATTTGGGACGTAGTAAAATTGAATTTTACTACGTCCCAAATTGACTTTTTCTTCTCTTATTTCTTCTTCCCGGAGAATTTCGTAATCAAATATACTACCAATGCAATGGCTGCCATCACAACCAAAATACCGGCCATTCCTTGTCCCAGCAGCTTTACCGCCGCCATCAAATCTGTCATATTCATACTTGCATCCTCCTTCTACTTAATTAACTGTGGAATGAGATTCAAAATCATACCACCCGCAAGCACCGAAGCAATCTGTCCCGATACGTTTGCACCAACTGCATGCATAATCAAAATATTCTGTGGATCCTCGTCCTGTCCCATCTTCTGAATGACACGTGCAGACATCGGGAAAGCCGAGATTCCGGCAGCACCAACCATCGGGTTAATCTTATTCTTTGTAAAGAGGTTCAAGAACTTTGCAAAGACTGCACCGCCAATGGTATCAAAGATAAATGCAACCAGACCCAAGCCCATAATCAACAATGTTTGTACATTTACAAACGCATCTGCCTGCATACTGAATGCAATCGTAATTCCAAGAAGTAAGGTAATTAAGTTTGCTAAGGCATTCTGCGCGGTGTCCGAAAGCGTGCCGAGCACACCACATTCTCTTAAAAGATTACCAAACATCAAAAATCCAACCAGCGCAATCGAAGTCGGCGCGATAAAGCCTGCGATAAACGTAACAATAATCGGAAATGCGATACGCAGACCCTTTGAAACATTTGCCGGGTTGTACGGCATACGAATCTGTCTTTCCTTCTTCGTTGTCACAAGCTTGATAGCCATCGGCTGAATAATCGGCACCAAAGCCATATACGAGTAGGCTGCCACTGCAATCGGACCTACATACTTCGAATCCAACACCTGCGATACCAAAATCGAGGTCGGTCCATCTGCTGCACCGATAATACCGATAGAGGCTGCATCCTTCAAATCAAACCCAAGCATAACCGCTACAATCACCACAAAGAATATACCAAACTGAGCCGCTGCTCCAAATAAAAACATCTTCGGATTGGAAAGAAGAGGTCCAAAATCAATCATCGCACCAATACCGATAAAAAGCAAAATCGGGAGTGCTTCCGATGCCTCAATTCCAATGCGATACATCCACTCAATAATCCCCTGCACTTCACCGATACCTTCAATGTTCTGGTTCAAAACTCCTGTAAACGGAAGATTTACCAAAATAGCACCGAAGCCCATCGGAAGCAACAATGCCGGCTCATAGCCCTTCTTAATTGCCAGATAAATCAACAAAATCCCCACAGCATACATCGCCAACTGCTGCCAAGTCACTGCTGTAAAGCTATTCAATAAAAACCCCATACTGCACCTCGCTTATACTTACAAATTCTTGGAATATTGTACCATAGCTTCCATATTGTGTAAAGCCAAATTCCCTCACTTCTTTTCGTTTCGTTCACGCAGTCTCTGCTCCCGCATCTGCTGCATCTTCCTCTGCTTTTCAATCTGCTCCAGACGCTTTTGCTCCTGCTCCTCTTTCTTCTGTCTGTCGTACTCTTGGCTACGCATATACATCTTCTGTAAATTCTTTCGATTCACATAATCCGGCTCCAGACAGCGCACAAGCAAATCCGCTTCAATCTCCGTAAATATCTCTTCCTCTTCCGTACTCAAAAAGTTCTCAAACACATCCGGGTAACGAAACTTTTTACTCTCTCCGCTCTGAAATTGCACAAGCAGATAGCAATCCACCAGCTCAACAACAGCCCCTTCTCCATATTGTGTGTGTGTTACTTTTAAACCTTTGATTCTCTCATTCTCCATCTCATTCTCACCCTTACTAAAAGTTTTCTGCCTCTATTTTAGCAAATTTTGCACTTCTTCGTAAGCGTTTTTTCAATTTGGGACGTAGTAAAATTGCATTTTACTACGTCCCAAATTGAAGTTAGCGGTGTCCCGTTTTGAATTTTACAAAATTATTCTGCAAACATTGGTGTAGACAAATACCGTTCTCCGGTGTCCGGTAAGAGTACCACGATTGTCTTTCCTTCATTCTCCGGACGCTTCGCAAGCTCGATTGCCGCCCACGCCGCTGCTCCTGAGGATACTCCGACCAAGATTCCTTCTTTCTTCCCAAGCAACCTTCCTGTCGCATAGGCATCTTCATTCGCAACTGTAAGCACTTCATCATAAACCTTTGTACTCAGCACTTCCGGTACAAAGCCTGCCCCGATACCCTGTATCTGATGTGCGCCTGCCCTGCCCTCTGACAGCACAGGGGAATCCTTCGGCTCTACCGCTACCACCTGTACACTCGGTTTTCGCGACTTCAAATACTCACCAACGCCGGTAATCGTCCCGCCTGTACCGATTCCTGCCACGAATATGTCTACCTTTCCATCTGTATCCGCATAAATCTCTGGCCCGGTTGTCTGTCTGTGTGCTTCTGGATTCGCCGGATTGACAAATTGTCCTGCCACGAAACTGTTCGGAATCTCTTTTGCCAATTCTTCTGCCTTTGCAATGGCACCTTTCATCCCCTTTGCGCCCTCAGTCAGAACGAGTTCTGCTCCATATGCACGCATCAAAAGTCGACGCTCCATACTCATTGTCTCCGGCATCACAATGATAATACGATAGCCTCTGGCTGCTGCCACTGACGCCAAGCCAATCCCTGTATTCCCTGAGGTCGGCTCGATAATCACACTGCCCTCTTTCAAACCCCCGCTGCGTTCCGCCTCATCCAGCATCGCCTTTCCGACTCTGTCCTTCACTGAGCCTGCCGGATTAAAATATTCTAATTTCGCAAGAACTCTGGCTCTCAAACCAAGCTCTTTTTCGAGATTCGTCAGCTCCAAAAGCGGTGTGCCGCCTATCATCTCATCTACGGATTTAAAAATCTTTTCTGCCATCTCATTTTCTCCTATCCTTTTTATTCATCCCTGCAAACGGCACCAGCCTTGCACGTCCAAGCGCTACCATAATCATCGGCACGAGCATCAATTGCAATACAATTCCCGGAATCGCTTCCAAAAAGGCACCCGCCAAAAAAGCCTGTATTGTAAAAGCTTTTCCACCCATTCCGAGCAGCAAAGCTGTCACCAGTCCCCATACAACCCTTCCGACTAGAATCGCCGCCAATATGGCCCGGTAGAGCGCGCAAATACATTTCCATCTGGATTTCCCATACAAAAATCCGGTCACAAAACCATAAGTCGCAAGCTCAAACGCCATCGCAATCGCCGACGGATACATCAGCGGCATACCAAACGAAACGGAACGCAGCAAAGGTGTCACCACACCTACCACCAATCCGTATTGCCAACCGCAAATCAGACCACAAAGCAACACCGGCAGGTGCATCGGCAATAACATCTTTCCAATCTCTCGAATCTGTCCCGTCACAAAGGGAAGGACCAAACCAATTGCAAGAAACATTGCAGCTAGTGTTAGTTTTTGAATATTTTCTCGTTTCATACCATTTCAGTTCCTTTTCTTCTCTAACAGCCAAATATCCGACTTGCCTGCTTCATCTTCTCCATAATCTTTACACCAAACGGACAGTTTTTCTCACATCGGCCACATTCGATGCACTCGCCGCCGTGATGTTCCAGCGCAAGATAATGCTCGCGCACCGTCTCCGGCACCTCTCCCTGTGCAATGCACAAATCTAGATATTTATTCACATAAGCAATCTCAATCTTCTTTGCACATGGTGCGCAATGACCACAATACATACAATGCCCTGCAAACGTAAACTTCGGATTTTGATTCAAAGCCGGTGCATAGTCCTTTTCTGCATCTGTGGCCTCTCCATAGGCTGCATCTGCAAGCACCTCTTCTATATTATGTGCGCCCGCCATCACGACCGCAACTCCCGGTCTCGTAAGACAATAGTGAATGCATTGCGCCGGAGTCATCGCCACACCAAACGGGCTCAGTTTGTCATCTAACAAATCACCGCCTGCAAAGGCCTTCATCACACTAATCGCAATGTTCTCGCGTTCGCAAGTCTCGTACAAATTCTGTCTGCTTGGCTCCATATTGAAAAGTGGCTTTTCATAGGACTCGTCTGCCCAAAGCATTTCCACATCTTCGCTTGGCGGCAACATATCATAACATGGATTCACGCTAAACATCAGCACATCAATCAAGCCTGTCTCCACTGCACGCAACGCCACCTCTGGATTATGACTGGAAATCCCAATATGGTGAATCTTGCCCTGCACTTTCAATTCCTTTACATACTCAATGAATTCCGTATGGAAAATACGTTCAAAATCCTTTTGTTCATCGCAATAATGAATCATTCCAACATCTATGTAATCCGTTCCCAAACGTTCCAGCAAATCCGCAAAACCTTCTTTCGCTTCCTGCAAATCACGCGTTCTCTTATATTGCCCATCCATCCAGATAGTTCCCACATGTGCCTGAATGAGCACCTGTTCTCTTCTTCCACGAATAGCATACCCAATATTGCTTCTTATCTTTGGATCTGAAGCATAAATGTCAATATAGTTCATTCCGTTTGCAAGCGCCGCACTCATCATCTCATAAGATGATTCCTCAGATGCTTTACTAAATCCCTCACAACCAATGCCAACTTCTCCCACACGCAGTCCCGTACGTCCTAATATTCTTTGCTTTATCATCACATATTTCCCTTCTGCAACACTGCCACCGTCTCGACTGTATTTTTCTTTGGGCAACCGAATTGCATCCCCGTCTTGTTCTACATAATACACTATTGATGCAATAAATTTTTTGTTTTAATTATGCAACTGCCGTTGCACTTTTTAGCATAACATTATTCCAACTCTTTTTCTATTTCTTCTATTGATGGCAAACTGCTTTTCAATTCTTCCGGCAAAGCATTTGCAATTTGATTTTGCCATTCTGCCACGCCAATAGGATTTCTGTATCCTGCTAAAGAGTACTCCACAACCGTTTGATTCTTTCCTTTTACAAGCAAAAGCCCTATGGTAGGTTTATCGTCTGGATGACATAGCACATCATTTACCACATTCTGATACATATTCAATTGACTGACAAAACCCGGTTCAAAATCACATGCTTTCAGTTCAACTACAATATAACAGCGTAATTTTAAATGATAGAACAATAAGTCGATGTAAAAATCATCTCCGCCCACTTCCAAATGAACTTGTCTACCTACAAATGCAAATCCCTGACCTAACTCTAATAAAAATTTCTGAATATGTTCGGTCAATTGTTTTTCAATTTCAACTTCTCTTCTTGGCATATCCGTGCCTAAAAAATCAAACAAATACGGATCTTTAAATATTTGATTTGCCATATCCGATTCTAAAGGTGGTAACGCAACAGGAAAATTATTGATACTCTTCCCACTACGCTCCATGAGTCTACTCTCAATTTGTAAATCAAGGATGGTTTTGCTCCATCCATGTTCAATTATCTTGTAGGCATACCAAATGCGACTCTCTTCATCTGAAAGTTTATCCACTAATGAAATATTACTCCGCCATGGTATTTGTGCAACGACTCGTTGCACAATTTCATAATCTGGCCAACACTCAGCAAATTTACGCATATACTTTATATTTCTCGGAGAAAACCCTGACATTTCCGGGAAGGCATCTTTCAAATCTTTTGACATTCTATCAATAACTTTTGCTCCCCACCCTTCTTCAGCTTGTTTGTCAAGGATAGCCTTGCCAATATTCCAATATAGACATATCATGCTGGCATTAGCCGTCATCACAACCGAAACTCGTTGTGTCTGTATTTCCTTTTTTATCTTCTCAATAAAGTCCAAATAACCATCACTCATTTCAGATAGATTTGGAGCAACCGGAATAATCACTCCCTTCCTATCTTTTCCCATCTGTTTCCTTTTATCCAAAAGTATTCCTCCCCCTCTACTACGTAATTACCGTCTCGACTGTATTTTTCTTTGGGCAACCGAATTGCACCTTTATTCATCCAACATCAGCTTCCCTTTTTTTGCTTTCGTTTTCAACCTTGCCATCTGTTCTTTTTCAATTTGCTGAATGCTCTTCTCTGGCGTTGGTAAATCTTCCGGCATTGTGCCACCTATCTTTTCAATCGCAGTCCGCACCTCTTTTCCCACATTATAATGAACAGAGCTTGCCTTATCTGCACCGCGCACTTCATCTTTTCGCAGTTTTTCTTCCGTCTGGGAAATTCTGAACAAATTCGCAATCAATTCTGTGCTCCCCATATAATCCAAGATTTTTTGATTGACTTCCAATCCTTTTCGTGCATGAATATCGTCGACATCCAATCCTCCGTACAACCCCATGTATCCGGCATTTTGAAAAATAGCAAACTCCTCATTCGTGATAACTCCGGCTTTGTGAGCAGTCTCAGCAAGCATTTGATTCCACTGCTTAATATCACCTCGCACAACAAGTCTGCGATTATCTTCACTCAATTCATTAAAATGGTCTGCCACTTCCTGCCGATATGTCTGAATTGCAAAATAAGTCTGTCCCAAAGCAATAACTTCTTTTCTTGGGTCACCATTTTGAACAATCAAGTAACAAGCATATCTTGTCAATTCGTAATCTAATACCGGCTTTTTTGTTGCACCTGCTTCTACGATTTTCCTGACCTCAGGAAAATCGCAACCAATATCATGTCCACTATTTTCACAAGCTATCATTGCTCGCTTGATTACTTTTGAAAAATTTTCCCATTTATTGTAATCTAATGCCGGAGCCAATTCCCTTGCACTCCAAAATTCCGAACCATCTTCACGAACTGTTTTGATATCTTCAAATCGTTTGTATTCTCTTGCAACTAATTTACTCATATTGCTCCTTTCTGCCATTTGCATGCACCTCTTCCTTACAGCTTCTGCTGCAATGCCACCGTCTCAATATGATTATGGTTATCCAAACTGATATGTACACTGTCTTCTCCTTCAAATATCTCTTTGGCTTTTTCATTTATGTAAGAGTATATTTTCTCTATCAGTTATTCCCATTTTTCTTCATTGTGCTGTGAATATTTTTAATGCTTTGCAAATACTCCTCTTCAACTGGTGACAAGTTCTGTGCCTGATATTTTCTATACTCTTTTGTTGCTTTCTCAATTGCCTGTGCATGACTAATCGTTCCAGCTCCCTGTAATACCTTTTCCCCTGTGGTTTTTAAAACATTATCAAGATGCTCCACGTAATCTGCCATATACATAGGATTATGACGCATAGCCTGAATCTCCGCAAAATCAAAATAACCTGAAACGATATTGTTTAAAATTTTTAGTTCTTCGTCATTAAGATAATTCTTTGCAATACTAATATCTCTTAATACCGGAAAATCACCAGAAAAACTTTTTAATCCCATAAAAGGCTGTTCCGCATCTGCACGCTCATATATAACTTCCGCTGCTGTATGTCCATGTGCTGCATAATGTAATTTGTTTTGCACCATTTTAAAAAATGCAATGGATTCACTGCTCTTGGGATTATAATCAACACTTGTCGCATACAAATCGAGCACTTGACGATACATAACCTTTTCAGACGAACGGATATCCCGTATACGGTCTAATAACTCTTTCCAGTAGTTTCCGCCACCTAGTTTTTTCAACCTTTCATCGTCCATCGTAAAGCCTTTTATCATATACTCTTTTAAGCGTTCGGTAGCCCAACGACGGAAATTTGTAGCAATTTTGGATTTCACTCTATATCCAAGAGAAATAATCATATCAAGATTATAATGTATTGTATTATAGCTTTTTCCATCAGCCGCAGTTGTTCGGAATTTCCGAACAACTGATTTTTCAGCTAACTCTTCCTCTTCAAAAATATGCTTAATATGCTCACTGATGTTAGATTTACTGGTTTGATAGAGCTCACATAATTGTGCCTGCGTAAGCCAAACAGTCTCGTCTTCCAATTTAACATCAATTTTGGTCTGTCCGTCTTCTGTTTGATAGATGATGATTTCGTCCCCAATCACATTGGAATTCTCATTTTTATTCTTCATCCTTCAATCATCCTCCTCTTATTTCGCTTTCCTTTCTCATCTTTTGCAAAAAAGTTTATACTTCGCTTTTCACTAAATAAATCCTCGCAATCTCCACACAACATATGTAACTTCTCGCTATCCTGTATGGTTTTGTTAGGATTCTCTGTACTCCGAATGCTACTCCTTACAGCCATCTTTGCCACAGTATGGCTCAATTTGTTTGCTCGATTTAAGTTTGGAAAGCAATGCCACCATCTCCACATGCACCGTATGGCAAAACTGGTCTACCGCAACCACCTTCTCCACGCGATATCCTCTCGCCTGCATCATCTCCAAATCCCGCGCAAGGCTCGTCACCTTGCAAGAAATGTACACAATCTTATCCACGCCATAATCCAAAATCTTCGGCAAGGCCTTCGGATGAATGCCATCGCGCGGCGGGTCTAATACGATAACATCCGGCTTCTCCGCAATCTCATCGAGCACCTTGAACACATCCCCTGCAAGAAAACGGCAATTCGTAAGTCCATTGTGAACTGCATTCTCATTCGCAGCCTCCACCGCTTCTTCCACAATCTCCACACCGATGACTTCCTTTGCAACCGGTGCCAAAATCTGTCCGATGGTACCGGTGCCGCTAAACAAGTCAAAGAGTGTCAAATCCTGAATATCCCCAATATACTCGCGCACGGTACTGTACAATACCTCCGCTCCCTTAGAATTCGGCTGAAAGAAAGAAAATGGCGTCACTTTAAATTCCAGCCCCAGAAGCTTCTCATAGAAGAAATCCTGTCCAAACAGCACTCTCGTCTCATCGCTCTGCACCACATCCGAAAGCGAATCATTCAAGATGTGCAAAATTCCGACAATCTTCCCCGTAAGCTCCAAATCCAAAAGCGCCGCAACAAGTGGCTGTAAATCATACTCCTCCTGCGTCGTGGTCACCAGATTCACCAAAATCTCACCTGTCGCATCTCCACGCCGTAAAAGCAAATGGCGCAGATAGCCGGTATGCTGCATCTTTCTATAATAACTCGCACCCTGTTCCCTAAAATATGCAAGTACACAAGTCAGAATCTTTGTCATATCCTCATGTACCAGCTTGCAATCCGATGCCGTCAGCACATCATAAGTGCTGCCTTTTTTATGTAAGCCAAGTGATAGCGGGCCATTCTTGTACTCGTCACCAAAAGAGAACTCCATCTTATTGCGGTAGGCAAATTCCTTTGGGCTTGCCTTCACACCCTCAAAGACATAATCGCCCACGATTACCGCATCCAAAACCTCCTTCACCTGCTGCCCCTTCATCTCCTGCTGCAACTCGTAAGGCATCGTCTGGTACATACAACCCCCACAGGCCGGGAAGATGCTACAAACCGGCTCCCGCTGCTCTAACGGCGAAGCCTCCAGAACCTCCAAAAGCCGCCCTTCTGCCTGCCCTTTGCGCAGCTTGTTGACCACAAAACGCACCTTTTGTCCCGGAATCCCATTCTTGACAATCACAGCCTTACTCTCGCCTTCTACCTGCACAATTCCTTTGTTTGGAAATTCTACTTTCTCAATTCGCCCTTCATATACTTGTCCTTTTTTCATCTGACACTAAACTCCTGCTTTTTATCACTTTACATACAACAAGACTGTCGTCAGCCAAAACTTACGACAGCCTATCTTGTATGCGTATTCAATTCTACTTCTTACAATTCATCATCCTCAAAGAAGTCATCTTCGAAATCATCATCGAAGTCTTCCTCATACTCCTCATAATACTCCGGTGTCATAAAACGGTATACCGCATATGCAATCGCTGCGATTGCTGCAACTGCTCCAATCACGCCCAAAATCCAAAGCACCGTTCTCTTCGTCTTCTCACAATCTCTCTTTGCAAGAATATCATGTAACTTTGTCTCTGCAATCATCTCTTCAATCTTGTTCATACTTCCACGTCCTTTCCGCTTCATCCTCAAACACACCTTTGCGTTCCTATCACTATCTATAGTATAACATCTCCGCAATAATAATACCATATGTAGATTTTTCTTTTTTATACGCTTAAATTTTTTGAAGCTGTGCAAATTTTGCAAACATCTTACGCACACTTCCCGAATCAAACAAAACGGTAATCTCATAGTCACGGCCACCCTCGACAATGCCCGTCACAAGCCCCTCTCCGTACTTCAGGCTACGCACACGGTCACCCACCTCATACTCCAAGACAGCCCCCGCATTTACACCAAAAGATTTCGCAGGTTTTGCAGCTCCAAATGAAAATGGCTTTGCCTGAAAGGCCTGCTTTGCCTGATAATATGCTTCTTGCTTCGGCAGAGTTACTCGCTCTTTTTCAAACACCATACCGGTAGACAAGAGCTCTGGCGGCACTTCCTGCAAAAAACGCGACATCCGATTGTACTGCGTCTCACCTCGCAGCATTCGCCGTCTCGCACAGCTCATCGTCAGATTCTCCTGTGCACGGGTAATCCCCACATAGCAAAGTCTGCGCTCTTCTTCTATCTCCGACGGATCATCTGCCGTAATCGTCATATAGCTTGGGAACACGCCATCCTCCAGCCCCGTCAAATACACCTCCGGGAATTCCAATCCTTTCGCGCCGTGCAGGGTCATCAAGACTACATAGTCACTGCCTTCCTCCAAACTGTCAATATCCGCAACCAGAGCAACCTCCTCCAAAAAGCCACTGAGTGTCGGCTGTTCCTCACAGGATTCCTCATAGCTGGCAATCTTGCTCAGCAACTCATCGATATTCTCTTTTCGTTTCTCGTATTCCTCCTGACCCTCGCTTTGCAGTTCTTCCTCATAACCGGTCATATCCAGCACAAGCTGCATCAAGTCCGAAATACTCATCGTCTTCGCCTGCTCTTTAAAATGCTCCATCAAAGCCATAAAGGACTCCAGCTTTCCTGCCGCACGACCAACACCGTCTATCATATCCGCAGTCCGCAGGGCTTCATAGAATCCAACACCACGCGACTGTGCACTCTCCTGTACACGGTTAATCGTTGTCAGACCGATGCCGCGCTTTGGCACATTGATAATGCGTCGCACTGCCAAGTCATCCTGCCCGTTCGCAATCGTCTTCAAATAGGCAAGCAAGTCTTTGACCTCACGTCTGGCATAGAAATTCACACCGCCCACAAGCTTGTACGGGATGTTCTTTGCAATAAACTGCTCCTCAAAAAGACGGGACTGCGCATTCGTTCTGTATAGAACCACATGGTCACCATAATTTCGCGTTCCCTCTTTCAAATGCTGCTGAATATCTCTCGCTACAAACTCAGCTTCCTCATACGCATCCTCAAGCTGACGAAATTGTATCTTATCGCCT
The DNA here is from genome assembly GCA_036311625.1 of Faecalimonas sp. Taxonomy (GTDB): domain Bacteria; phylum Bacillota; class Clostridia; order Lachnospirales; family Lachnospiraceae; genus Faecalimonas. Next base: position 13,490 of record JAXJPN010000083.1, on the reverse strand, counting down.
TCTCCATTCTCCGTCCAAAGACGCTTCGCCTTTCTACCCTTATTATTCGCAATCACCGCATTTGCCGCATGCAAAATCGTATCTGTAGAGCGATAATTCTGCTCCAATTTAATCACGTGTGCATCTGGGAATACCTTTTCAAAATCCAGAATATTGCGGATATTCGCTCCGCGAAACTTATAAATGGATTGGTCATCGTCACCCACCACGCAGAGGTTGCGATACCGCTTTGCTAAGATGCTCACAAACTGAAACTGTACTGTATTCGTATCTTGATACTCATCTACCAAAATATAGCGAAAACGCTCTTGATAATATTCCAAAACGTCCGGCTGCGTCTGCAAAAGCTGGACTGTACGCAAGAGCAAATCATCAAAGTCCAAAGCATTGTTCGCCTTCATCTGCTTTTCATATTCCCAATATACTTTGGCAATCTTTTGCTTTCCATAATCACCCGCTACAGAAAGCTCAAATTCCTGCGGCGTGATACACTCATTCTTTGCCGCAGAAATCGCAGACAAGAGATTCCGTTCTTTGTAAATCTTCGTGTCGATATTCAAAAGCTTACAGACATCCTTCATCAAAATCTTCTGGTCATCTGTATCGTAAATTGTAAAATTGTTCTCATAACCAAGTCGGTCAATATAGCGCCTTAGTATGCGCACGCAGGTGGAGTGAAAGGTGCTCACCCAGATGCTGTCTGACCCGAAACCAACAATGCGGTCCACACGCTCCCGCATCTCTTCTGCCGCCTTATTCGTAAAGGTGATAGCCAGAATATTCCAAGGGTTCACCCCCATCTCCTCAATCAAATATGCGATTCTATGCGTCAGCACACGCGTCTTTCCGGAACCGGCGCCCGCCAAAATAAGGAGTGGTCCTTCCGTATGAAACACTGCTTCTCTCTGCTCATTATTCAAGGTATCATATATGCTCATTGCGGCCATTCTCCTTCTTTTCATATCTTTTTTCATTATAGTATAAAATTTGAGGACTGTCACCTGAAATTCCTACCAAGATTCGATATTTTTTTCACAAAAGACTTGTTATGTAGTTTTAATTACTTTATAATGGCAGTATCGAGGTGATGAGATGACGATAGATAAAGAAGATTTATTGAACAGCATATTGGCAAGCATATCGAGAATTGACTTTGTGAAGTCCGATGATATTCCCCAGATTGACTTGTATATGGATCAGGTAACTTCTTTTATGGAGAAGGAGCTGGCTTCTACGAAGCGCTATGCAGATGACAAGATTCTTACAAAGACGATGATTAACAATTACGCAAAGAATAATTTACTTCCGCCGCCGGAGAAGAAGAAATATTCCAAAGAGCATTTGCTGATTTTGACGATGATTTACTACTTCAAAAGCATACTCTCCATCGGTGATATCGAAAAGCTGATTAAGCCGATTACGGAGCGCTATTTCCACGCAGAAGAAGGCTTGGATATTACACATATATATGATGAAGTTTGCGCACTGGACAAGAACCGCACGAATATCCTGCAAAGTGATATCAAATCAGCATATGAGACAGCTCAAGAATCCTTTGCCCATATCGAAGGTGATGACCAAGAGCTTCTACAGCTCTTCTCTTTCATATGTGCACTTAGCTTAGATGTCTATGCAAAGAAGCTCTTAATTGAAAAGCTGATTGATTTGATGAGCGAAAGCGCAAAAGAAGAGAGCCAAGAAAAAGAGCCGGAAAAAGCAAAAGACAAAAAATAAGAAAAGAAAGGTACTATATCCACCCAGAATATAGTACCTTTTATTTTTAATCCAAAATCAACTTCGCAGCACCATAAATTCCTGCATCATTGCCCAAAGTAGCAAGTGCAAACTCTACATGCTTGCTTGCATAAAATGCCTTTTCTAGATAAGGTTCACGAATAAATTCAAACAGAATCTCGCCTGCCTTTGACACACCACCGCCGATAACATAAACCTCCGGGTCTGCCAGTGCGGCAACCGTCGCCAGACCATATCCAAGATACCGGCCAAACTCCTTTGCAATCTCAATCGCTACGGCATCGCCCTCTTTTACCGCATCGAACACATCTTTTGCTGTGATTCCTTCTGCCTGTAGAACGGTCGCATCCGTATTATTCGCCAATCTCTTTTTTGCCAAACGTGCAATTCCTGTTGCAGATGCATACTGCTCTAAACATCCGGTCTTTCCACAACCACAACGTTCTGTCTCCTCCGGCTTCATCACAATGTGACCAATCTCCCCGCCGGCTCCGTTCATTCCTATCAACATCTTGCCATCAACGATAATTCCTCCACCGACACCGGTTCCCAAAGTGACCATCACCATATTGCGGCTTCCTTTTCCGCCGCCCTTCCACATCTCGCCAAGCGCAGCGACATTCGCATCATTCCCAACTTTTACAGAAAGTCCTGTAAGTCCTTCTAATTCGCCTTTTACGTCCTTATACCCCCAGCCGAGATTCGTCGTCTGCTTGACAATTCCATCCCCTGTCACCGGAGCCGGAACGCCGACGCCAATACCGCAAACCTCTGCCTTTTCAATCTTATGCTGTGCAAGCTTTTCTAAAATCGATGCCGCAACGTCTGGAAGAATCGCCTCGCCCGCATTCTCCACACGAGTCACAATCTCCCATTTCTCAACAATCGTTCCATCCTCTTGAAACAATCCCATCTTTACTGTCGTTCCACCAATATCTACTCCAAAGCAATACATATTCTTCCCTCTACTCTTTCTTTTTTGCTAAATTCTGCTGTACACGGCGATACAACTCCTGTGCTGCATTATAACCCATCTGCTTCTGTCTGTGGTTAATGGATGCAGATTCCACAATCACTGCCACATTTCGTCCCGGACGAATCGGAATCGAATGACAGGTTACACGATTGCCCAAGAACTCGGTATAGTTATCTTCCAGTCCAAGTCTGTCGTACTCCCTTGCCTTGTCCCATTCTTCCAAAGTAATGACCAAATCAATGGTCTGTGTCTCCTTGACGCTCTGGACACCAAACAAGGTCTTCACATCGACAATGCCAATGCCGCGAAGCTCAATCAAGTGCTTGGTAATGCTCGGAGCCGAGCCAACCAACGTATCATCACTCACCTTGCGAATCTCTACCACATCATCCGTCACCAAACGATGTCCACGCTTAATGAGCTCCAATGCCGCCTCACTCTTACCGATGCCACTCTCACCCATAATGAGAACACCGACACCATACACGTCTACCAGCACTCCGTGAATCGAAATACAAGGTGCAAGCTCGACATTCAGCCAACGAATCACCTCTGCCTGGAATGGCGAGGTCTTCTTATCCGTACAAAAAATCGGTGTATCGGTCTCTCTCGCCTGCCTCAAAAGCTCTTCATCAGGACGAATCTCCGTTGTGTAAATCAAGCAAGGAATTCCATAAGACAGTAACTCCTTATACACCTCTTTCTTGCGTTCCTGTGTCAAGGTCTCAAGGTAGGTGTATTCCACATACCCAATAATCTGCACACGTACAGAATCAAAATGGTCAAAATATCCTGTGAGCTGTAATGCCGGACGATTGATATCAGGAACCGTAATCTCCTTCTCGGTCAAATCAATCTCCGGTGTCAAATTCTTCAAATTCATCTTCTCGATAAATTTTGTAAGCTTGACTCCTCGCATAGCCTCTCCTCCTATTCTCACATAGCCTTGCTATCTCTAATAGAATATCACAAATGGAAGAACTTGTACACTTCATTTGCCGACTTTTCATTCATCGACGGCAAGTTTTTCAGCTCTTCCACGTCCGCATTTCGAATCGCTTCAATATTCTCGAAATGCTTCATCAACACCTTGCGTCTTGCCGGACCGATACCCGGAATCTCATCCAGAATCGAATGCACCTGCCCCTGACTGCGAAGCTTCCGATGAAAGGTGATTGCAAAACGATGTGCCTCATCCTGAATCCTTGTAATCAACTTAAACGCCTCGCTCGCTCTGTCAATCGGAATCTCCGTATTCTGGTAGTACAATCCTCTTGTGCGGTGCGCATCATCCTTCACCATCCCGCACACCGGTATACGCAATCCTAGCTTTGCAAGCACCTCTAAGGCGATATTAACCTGCCCCTTTCCTCCATCCATCAAAATCAAGTCCGGGAAGCTGGTAAAGCTGCTTTGCTCTCCTGCCTGCTTAAGCTCCTCCAACCCATGTCGAAATCTTCTGGTGAGTACCTCCGCCATACTGGCATAATCATCAGGTCCCTGCACACTCTGTATCTTAAACTTACGATAATCATTCCGTTTTGGTTTCCCTTTTTCATAGACAATCATCGAACCAACCGAAGCAAAACCGCTGGTATTTGAAATATCAAACGCTTCCATACGCACCAGATTCGTAAGACCCAATAACTTCTCGAGCTCCTTTACCGCACCGATGGTGCGGCCCTCCTCGCGCTTCAAACGTTCCTTATCACTCGACAAAACAAGCTGCGCATTTGTCTTTGCAAGCTCTACTAACTTCTCTTTCTTTCCTTTTTGCGGCACACGAATATGCACCCGCTGTTCCTTCTTTTTTGAGAGCCACTGCTCCAAAAGCTCCTGCTCAGAAAGTGCCTCTTGCAGCATCAACTCCGCCGGGATAAATGGTGTGCCTGCGTAGAACTGCTTGATAAAGCTTGTCAAAATACCACTCTCGCTCTCCTCTGAGGCATTCCGCAGGAAGAAATGGTCTCTTCCAATCAGACGTCCGCCACGTATAAAAAAGACTTGCACCACTGCATCTTCTGCATCCTTTGCAACCGCAAGAATGTCGCGGTCTTCGCCGCTGCTGTCTGTAATCTTCTGCTTCTGCGATATCTGGCGCACACTGCCTATCAATTCTCGATATTCTAAGGCTTTTTCAAACTGTAGCTGCGCAGAAGCCTCTTCCATCTTTGCTTCTAACTCGCGCAGAATCCCATCGTAATGTCCATTTAAAAAGCGTAACGCCTCCTCAACGGACTTGCGATACGCCTCTTCTGAAATCCAGCCTTGACAAGGTGCCTTGCACTGCTTGATATGATAGTTCAAACAAGGTCTGTCTTTTCCAATATCCTTAGGCAGGCTTCGGTTGCAGCTACGGATATGATACAACTTTCGTAACAAATCAATTGTATCCTTAACCGCCGCCACATTGGTGTAGGGGCCAAAATATTTCGCCTTATCCTTCTCCATCTTCCGCGCAAGCAGAACTCTTGGATATGCCTCACCCACCGTCACCTTGATGAACGGATACCCCTTGTCATCCATCAGCATCGTGTTGTACTTAGGCCTATGCTCCTTAATCAGATTGCACTCGAGAACCAAAGCCTCCAACTCTGAGTCTGTCACAATGTATTCAAAGCGGCGAATATGTGTGACCATCTGCTCAATCTTTGCGCCCTTATTCCTGCTTGTCTGGAAATACTGTCGTACACGATTGCGCAGACTAATCGCTTTTCCCACATAGATGATGGCATCCTTCTCGTCATGCATCAAATACACGCCGGGCTTTGCCGGCAATTTTTTTAATTCTTCCTCAATATTAAACATCTTCACTACCTTGTGCCGATTCTTCGCCTTGCGCCTGCTCGCTGCCCTGTACTTGGTGGAACAAATCCATAAACTCCTTGCCGGTGATTGTCTCTTTCTCGATTAAGAAGTCCGCAATCTTATCCAGCGCCTCCCGATTCTCTGAAAGGAGTCTCTTTGCCTCCTCGTAGGAAGCTTTCAGCATCTTCATCACTTCTTTATCAATCTCGCCCGCAGTCTCCTCACCGCAATTCAGAACTGCACGGCCATCCAGATACTTGTGCTGCACAGACTCTAAGCCCATCAGACCAAACTTCTCAGACATACCATACTGTGTTACCATCGCTCTTGCAAGGCTCGTGGCGCGTTCAATGTCATTCGATGCGCCTGTGGTGACTGTATCAAACACCAACTCCTCTGCTGCGCGTCCCGCAAGCAGTCCTACCAGCATCGCTTCCAGCTCACTCTTTGTATTGAGGAACTTCTCTTCCTCCGGTGTCTGCATGACATAGCCCAAAGCACCCATCGTTCTCGGCACAATCGTAATCTTCTGCACCGGCTCCGCATCCTTCTGCAAGGCACTTACCAAAGCATGCCCCACTTCGTGATAAGAGACAATACGTCTCTCTTCCGGCTTCATAATGCGATCCTTCTTTTCTTTTCCGACTAATACGACTTCAACTGCCTCAAATAAATCCGCCTGTGACACAACTTGACGCCCATGCTTAACCGCGTTAATTGCCGCCTCATTGATCATATTTGCCAAATCCGAACCAACCGCACCGGAGGTTGCAAGTGCAATCGCTTCAAGGTCCACAGTCTCATCCATATGCACATCCTTAGAATGCACCTTCAACACATCGATACGTCCGCGCAAATCCGGCTTATCCACGATAATTCTTCTGTCAAAACGTCCCGGTCGCAAAAGTGCCGGATCTAGTATCTCCGGACGGTTCGTCGCTGCAAGAAGCAAGAGACCCTTATCCGTAGAAAAACCATCCATCTCCGACAAAAGCTGATTCAAGGTCTGCTCCCTCTCATCGTTGCTTCCCAATGCATTGTCACGGCTTTTTCCAATCGCATCAATCTCATCAATAAATACAATACACGGCGCCATCGCCTGTGCCTGCTTAAACAAATCACGTACTCTGGATGCACCAACACCCACATACATCTCCACAAACTCAGAACCCGACAGAGAGAAAAATGGCACCTTTGCCTCGCCTGCTACTGCCTTTGCAAGCAAGGTCTTACCGGTTCCCGGAGGTCCCACCAAAAGCGCGCCCTTCGGAAGCTTCGCACCAATCTCTGTATACTTCTTTGGATTGTGCAAGAAATCTACTACCTCTTGCAAAGATTCCTTTGCTTCATCCTGCCCTGCAACATCCTTAAAGGTCACGCCTGTCTGCTGCTCAACATACATCTTGGCATTGCTCTTGCCAATGCCCATCATGCCGCCGCCCTTTGACATCTTCTTCATCAGATAACTCATAAACACAAATATCAATACAAATGGCAGAATCACAGTGAGCAGCAAATTCCAAAACATTGCAGAACCCGTGTCTGGAATCTCCTTTTTCACATCAACCTCTGCTTTTTCGAGACGTTCTAACAAGGTATCATCTTCCACACGTCCGGTATAATACGTAACCGGCAATTCTCCCAACAAGCTCTCGTTCTTATCTTCTTCGGTCTTTGGTGTAATCGTATACTGATTACTCTCAATCACAACCGTCTCAACTTCCCCATCATCTACCATCTTCAAAAATTCCGTATAGCTAATCTCTTTGGTCGATACACTTTTTGTAAGCTGAGTCATGCCAAGCACAATAAATCCAGTGAGAAGCGTTGTGACAATCACAAGAATCCAACCCTGTTTATTTCCATTTTTATTATCTTTTTTCTGATTATTATCCATTCTTTTCCTCCTGAATACCACTTTGTAATATTCCTATCTTATTATAAAGATTGCCCTTCTATAAATCAATAAAAACATTGTAAATTTTATCTGTGAATTTTTCGAATAGGACTAGATTAAACTGCACACTTTGTAGTATACTGTCTAGGTAGTTTATTATTTAAATTCTATTAAGAACGATATAACAGATAGGAAGCAAAAGATATGAGAATCGGATTTGATAACGAAAAATACTTACATATGCAGTCAGCACACATTCGAGAGCGAATCAGCCAATTTGACAATAAGCTGTATTTGGAATTTGGCGGCAAATTGTTTGATGACTATCACGCTTCCAGAGTTCTTCCGGGATTTGAGCCGGACAGCAAGATGAAGCTTTTGATGCAGTTGTCAGATCAAGCTGAGATTGTGATTGTCATCAGCGCCGGTGACATTGAAAAGAATAAAGTCAGAGGTGATCTCGGCATCACCTACGATTCCGACGTACTCCGTCTGATGGATACGTTCAAAGAGACCGGTCTGTTCGTTGGAAGTGTTGTCATTACACAATACTCCGGACAGAACAGTGCTGATTTATTCAAAGCCCGGCTTGAAAAATTAGGAATTAAAGTCTATACCCACTATCGAATCGAAGGATACCCTTCGAATATTCCGCTGATTGTCAGCGATGACGGTTACGGAAGGAATGAGTATATTGAAACTTCAAGACCTTTGGTCATTGTCACGGCACCGGGTCCGGGAAGCGGAAAGATGGCAACCTGCCTTTCACAGCTCTACCACGAGCACAAGCGGGGTGTCCGCGCCGGCTATGCCAAGTTTGAGACCTTCCCGATTTGGAACATTCCGCTCAAACACCCTGTGAATCTGGCGTACGAGGCTGCTACTGCTGATTTGAATGACGTCAATATGATTGACCCCTTCCATTTAGATGCTTACGGAATTACGACGGTGAACTATAACCGCGACGTGGAGATTTTCCCTGTTTTAGATGCCATTTTCGAGCGGATTTATGGTGCGAATCCTTACAAATCGCCGACCGATATGGGCGTGAATATGGCAGGGAATTGCATCTGTGATGACGAAGTTTGTTGCGAGGCATCCAGACAGGAGATTATCCGCAGATACTATGCCGCCCTGAAAGACCTGATAGAAGGCAAGACACAGGACGATGTCATTTACAAACTGGAGCTTTTGATGAAGCAGGCACATATTACCATCGAAGACCGCAAGGTCGTACCTGCTGCTCTGGCTCGCGCAGAAGCGACCAATGGTCCTGCCGCTGCCTTAGAGCTTCCAGACGGACAGATTATTACCGGTCGCACATCACCACTACTCGGTGCTGCTTCTGCAATGCTCTTGAATGCTCTGAAGACGCTCGCCGGTTTGGACGATGGTCTGCATTTGATTTCTCCTAGCGTCATCGAGCCAATTCAGGAATTGAAGACTTCTTATCTCGGCAGCAAGAATCCAAGATTGCACACGGATGAGATTCTGATTGCACTCTCCATCTGTGCGGCAACTGACCCGAATGCGCGACTCGCATTGGAGCAGCTTCCGAAATTAAAAGACTGTCAGGCACATACCTCCGTTATGCTGTCTTCTGTCGATATCAAGCAATTTAAGCGTTTAAAGATTCAGCTTACTTCCGAAGCGAAGTACGAGAACAAACGTATTTATCATTAGACCTAAAAAGAGTTTGCGCTTTCGCGCAAACTCTTTTACTCTATCACCGCTTCTGCAAAACACACCGGCAAATGGAAGTTTGGTTTTTCACTCTCAATCGGCGAATAACTTCCAAAATGTAAAATCTCTTCTGATTCGGAAATCTTATAGAAATTACAATAGAATGGCTTTCCTGCCTTCACTGCTTCAAAATCTGTAAGCTGTTTGAGATAAGCTTCTGGAAACAGCACTTCAAGGGACCATCTTTCCTCTTCTATCACAGCGTTTACACCTGTCATCTGATACTGTTCTTCTGTAATAGGCTGTCTGCCATGACGTCCTTTCCCATAATTTGCCAACATAGCGCCGTTAGAATTTATCTCAAAATTCGTGTACATACAGTCATTGCTTAACACCTCACCCGCATCCAAAAATGCAAGAAATGCTTCCATCGTACTGTCCATATACACCGGGTCTTGCGGATGCTGATACACGCGTTTAGGGTCTTTCTCCTCGCATACCATCTTTACAAAGAGTCCCTGACCTTCCACATAGCCCATCCAGCCATATACCTTTGGCTCCTGTGTACTGTTCCACATATATTGATTGATTGTGAAACGCTCGCACTGCCCAATCTGGCTTTTATCCTGAATTCTCTTTACACAATATTTCATAATTATGCTCCTACTATTTCAATTTCGGAAGGCTCGCTGCTGCCACAGACTGTCCCACGCGACGACTCTTCTCATCCGGAATATGAAGCTCAATTGCAAGCTCAGGATACTCTGTTTCAAGCACTTCTTTTGCGCGTGAAAGAAGAATCGTTCCACCATCTCCACTGGTCACACGACCCATGATGATGACATGCTTGATATCATAGAACATTGCATAGTAAGCTAAAGTGTTTCCGAAATATACACCAATCGTATCGTAAATCTTCGCAGCTCTCTCATCGCCTTCAGCCATCAAGCCCTGCACAACTTTTAACTTCTCAGCCGGTGACAAGCTCTCATCCAGTTCAATACCTGCAACCGGCGCCAATTTAATCACGCCGTCCTGTGAGAAGTATTTTACACCACAACCGTAGTCACCACTCCATTCGTCCACCATTGCATCCTTGCAGAAATCAACCGGAACAAATGCAAGCTCATTCAGCCATCCTGTGATATTGCCCTCAGCATCTACATAACCGGCTGCTTCACTGGTACCCATCGCAACACCAAGCACGTTGTTGTCGCCGAGATCCATTGCACCTGCAAGTGCAGTCACATCGCCGTCGTTTGCAACCTCCACCGGCACATCACCAATCTCTTTTGCTACATCAATGTACATATTCTTTACTTTCTTCTCAAAGTCTTCATCTGAAACTTTGAGGAACAAAGAAGCTACCATAATCTTATTATCAACGTAAACACCTGCGGAAGATACACCGATTGCATCGACTCTCGGCATATGGGAAGCTGCTGTCTTCATCGCCTCTAAAATTCCCTGATAGTGGTACTCTGGATCAGATTGCAATTTCGGGAACCAAACAACCTCTTCTGAGTATACACTCTCTCCATCAATCACCGCACTTACCTTACGGTCACTTCCGCCCGCATCAAAACCGATACGGCATCCATCCAAATGACGTCCTACCGAGTCTGCCGCCTGGTATTCCTTCGGTGCATCTGCAACGTTCTCTACATACAATACTTCAAAAGGCTTCTCATAAACACGCGCCATAAAGTTCGCATCGAACTCTCTTGCTCCGCCCTGCTGATAAGCTGCCTTCAAGCCTTCGTAAATCTTCTTCGAACCTGCAATCGTTACCTTATAGCCACCATAAATCCAAAGTAAAGTCTTTACAATACGCTCTGCTACATCATAGTTCTCCTCATCGTGACCGCTTCCTTCCGCATAAATATCCATCTGATATGTAGAAATATAGCCCTTATTTCTCTCTACTGCAATTACCATCGGTACGCCGCCAACTGCTTTTACATTCTTCTGATACTCAGCCACTACCTTTGCCATTGGCTGAAATTGTGGGTCAAGAATTGCCTTAATCATCATCGTCCTCCTTAAAAAATGTTTCCGTTAATTATCGTTGTTACTGCATTAAAATCATCATCAAAAATAACAATATCTGCACATTTGCCTGCTTCCAAAGAGCCAATACTGTCCGCTTCACCGATAGCCTTTGCCGGATTCAAGCTTGCACAAGCAATCACTTCCGGAATCGTCAGTTCTGTGTGATTGTTGAAATTGCGCACTGCCTCATTCAGCTTCAAAACGCTGCCTGCAATCGTACCATCCTCCAGCAAGCATTTGATACCCGTCTTAATGACATGCTGTCCGCCCAAGGTATAATCGCCGTCTTCCATACCACCTGCACGCATACAGTCTGTAATCAGACAAAGCTTGTCACCCTTTGCTTTGGCTACTAATTTATATAAGCCCGGATTTACATGGAAGGTATCTGCAATCAACTCACAGCTCACCTTCTCATCTGCGAGTGCCGCGCCAACCACACCCGGATTACGGTGCATCAATGGTGTCATCGCATTGAATAAATGTGTTGCATGACGCACGCCTGATGCAATTCCGGCCTCTGCCTCTTCAAATGTCGCTCCCGTGTGTCCCATCGAAATCAGAACTCTACCATCTTCGTATACCTTCTTGATACAAGCATGGTCAATGTCCATCTCCGGAGCCACCGAAAACAGCTTCACAATATCTGCGTGCTCTAAAATAAAATCTCCGTCCGGCGTCAAAATATAATCTTCCGGCTGTGCACCCTTCTTAGAAGGATTGATAAAAGGACCTTCACTATTGACTCCCACTACCTTTGCACCATAGCACTCTTTGGAAGCCTTCACCTTTCTCGCCGTGTCAAAAGCTTTCACAATCTCCTCTTTTGCCACCGTCATCGTCGTCGGGCACCAAGAAGTCACACCGTTCTTTGCAATTCCGGCTGCCATCTTCTTTAAGCCTTCCTCGCTTCCGTCAGAGGCATCCTCACCGAGATATCCGTGAATGTGAATATCCACCAAGCCCGGCGTTACAAGCATCCCCTGTGCGTCGATTACCTCATATTCATCCTGATTCATCTCCGCAATCGGAACAATCCCTTGAATCTTTTCATCAAAAACCAGCGCTGCATCCGTCACTACGCTGTCCGGCAAAACGAGCCGTCCGTTTATGATACATTTCATACCGTTATCCGTCCTTTCGCATTTTATTGTCATCTTAATTTCATTTTAGCATTTGCACAATCGGATAACAATAGCACTATCTGCATTTTAATTGGTACGATTATCTAGGATAAATCAAAACTTCCCACAAAAAAAAGTAATCACAAACTTGCGATTACTTTTTCGTAATTATTTTTTATCCTCATCATTATCTTTTTTAATTGTTGACCCAATAGCCATGCCCAAACTCATACCAATACTTAACCCAAAACACATACATACGCCTATATTGTCTATGGCCGCTCCTATCGCACTTCCAATAGCAATTCCAATACACATACCAATTAACATTCCTTCCATCATATAGGACTTTTTTTCATTATCTGTTTCTTCTATTTGAAATTTTCTCTTTTTATCATTCTTCATTACTGTTTTCTCCTTTACAAATTTCTATTTATCCGCTTCGTTTTGGTTCTGACGATAGTGATTTTGGACGGTGTTAAATAGTAAGAAAGAGACAAGGGAGGTGACCCACAGCACAGTCATAATAACTTTGTTCTCTATCGCCCAAATTCCCACAATAACCGCAACAAAAGATAAAATAAAGACTATCCTTAAAATAAGAATTATTCCTTCACCTATGCTTTTCATACTGTTTTCTCCTTTCAATCATAGGATAGAAATTTCGATTTGCCACTATTTAATTGTATCATCCTTTTTGTGTTTGCCCCTATTCAGCCAAGCAGCACCAAAACATAAAATTGCTACTACTCTATTAGTTTTATTACCTTTCATTTTTAACTCTCCTAGATTTCCATTTATCCACATAGCATCATACTACCATAAAATACTTCTTTTTTCCACTTGAAAAAAACATTGTTAAAATTTAAAAAAACAACATATTATAGGTGGTATATAAATGGTCGGGTCGAAAGTGTATCCTCCACCAAATTGGTGGAGGATTTTTCCAACTAAAGGATGGTGTGTATGAGGAAAGGTGAATTTTGAATTACATATAGACATAAAAAACCGCTGAAAATCAGCGGTTTTTTAACAGGGGATGAGGGAATCGAACCCCCACCAAAAGTTTTGGAGACTCCTATCATACCATTTGACCAATCCCCTATATTTCATATACCTTCAAAACCACACACAATCTTATGATATTCATCTTACATCACCTTGTTCCTATCACCTTACTTACTCTGTATAGCTT
>JAXJPN010000082.1:0-5026 GCA_036311625.1 Faecalimonas sp. | reverse complement strand
TTATAGGAAACTTCGTTTCCATAAAGCAAAAACACTCCGTGAGGATGCGCACCTCGCGGAGTCGAAGTATATTGCTACGCAATCCGCTCGGGCGCGAAGAGTCGCAAGCGACTCTTTGTTCTTAGAAAATTTTATCGATATTGGTTGCGGTATTCAGTAGGTGTCATGCCAAATTCTTTCTTGAAGCAACGCAAAAAGTAACTTAAGGATTCATAGTGCAGTTCATATGCAATGTCGATGACTTTTTTATCTGTGTTTTGCAGCATATCAGCTGCGAACTCCATTTTCTTTTTGGTCTTATACTCTACAATGGTATATCCGGTTTGTTCTTTAAAATTCTTGATGAGTGCAGGAATGGAGATATCCGGCACTGCTTCGTATAAGTTCTTCGCAGAAAGATTCAGATTGATCGGTTCGTTCAAGATGCTTAGCAGATATTGCACGTGGTTTGTCTTGGACGTCTTTGATTGTACCCTTCGGTAGAACAGATTGCGCAATACCAGATAAAGAATGGTATCTGCTACGTGCGAGGAAGGATGTGGGACACTCAGCTGGTGGCCGAGATGCTCCAGATACGTCAAGTCAGCATTATCCAGATGAAGCTGTGTGCATTTGGGCAATGCGTTGTCCGCAAAATCAGGAAAGTGTTGTTCCAAAAACTGGTGGAAATAATCCTTGCGAATACAAATGGCAAAAAAAGTGGTTTGCAGAGGCTCTGCGTAAATGCGGTGGGTAGAGTGCGGCGTCATCAACAAGAGAGTTCCCGGTGTGATGACTTTGGAGTTACCACCATAAATGTGCGTACAAATTCCAGAAATAATATACGTAATTTCGTAAAAATCAGGGTGCGTATGCGCAGTGGTACCATAAGAAGAAAAACCAAACCCACCATATCCATATATCTTGACATCGCCGTAAGCTTCATCAAATGACTTGTTCCAAATTTTAATCTCTGATTTCCCGTGCATAATCGCAAGCTTCTCCTTTGTGGTATTATGTGATAATTCACAAAAAATAATTCCAATTTCTCTTAAAACCATCATATCAACCAACAAAAAACGCGTCAATAAAAATATAAAAGTTCACAAAATAATTAAAAAAATTACACCTAAAATATCCGAGAAGCCCAGATTTTTAGGGGGGGGTAGAAGTAAGGAAATGCTTGGAAGTAAAAAAAGTTCACACAAAATAAGGCGCTTAAGGCAAGAAGAATGCGGGGAGGAATGATAGACTAAAGGAAAAAAGGAGGTATGGGATTATGGAATGTAGAAAACGATGCCGGAAAATGGTGGCAGTTTTCTTCGCAGTGTGTATGGTGGCGGCCAACCTGAGTTTCGTTTCGGGAGCGGCAGATGAAAAGGTAACACCGTCTGCGGAGGAGTACGCGGCAGCTTTCCGAACAGCAGATGTTTTTATGGGAAGTGCCACTTCAAAGAACCTGAAAAAGGGTGGAGCCGTATATTTGACTTACACGGTAGAAAAAGTAAGAGAGGATAACGAATCTACGCAGGGTGGTATCATTGCAACGGATCAGCCGGATTTGGAGTTCCCGTATTTGGAGGGCGGTGTTTTAAAGGCATCTAACAATGGCCAACTGCTCAAGGAAGGACATACATATTTTTTCAAGTTTTATTATGAAGAAGGCGAATTTCAATATGTAGTCGGAATCTCAGATTCGTCCGGCGAGGAATCCAAGTATATTGTGTTTGATTCAGATACGTCGGTGATGGCAAGTTATCCGTTCACAGATGACCCAAACTATGTTGGAGTATGGTTTGGAGGTAAGCTTTCAGCTAGATTTACCAACATCAGATGTTATGACGAGAACGGAAAAGATTTGGGGGTATATGCCAGAAAGCACAGAGATTCCCTTCTTGATAATGCAAAGGCAATGAGCAAGGACACAGTCGTGGACCATAGATACAATCTCACGGTAAAGGAACAGAATCTTGTGGCAATCAGTAACAAGATTCCGACACAGGCCAATACAGTTTATATGGAATACACAGTGAAGTCTTGTGATACGAAGGTGGCACAGAACGGTGTGGCCAATACAGGAAATGCACAGGCATGGTGGCCTTGGGAAGCGGGTTCTGCACTGATAGAAGGATATGACCCAATGGAAGCGGGATATCTTTTGCAGACAGGAGCTTCTTATATTATTCGATTTGAGAGAAGAGACCAGTTCTTTATGGCTTTGGTACAGAGAACTTATAATGGGAAAACGGAATTCTATGAGTTCACACAGGGCGTAGGAGAATTTGTGGCAGATGCACCATACTTTACGCTTTGGATTGGAGAAGGTACAGATGCAAATGCAAATTTTGAATTGGTGGATTTCAAATGCTATGATGCCGAAAAGAACAACCTCAGCGTACAGGCAAACTGTGTAATGGACGTTGTACATTTTGGAGAGCTGGAAGATTATTCGGGCTGTGAAGCGATGTATTACAGCAAGGAATCAAAGTCAGTCATCGCACTTTATGCAGACCAGAAGGCAAAGGTGACACGCGATGGAAAGACAGAGGAGATTACCTACAGTGTGAAAGAGGATACCTTGACTCTTCGTTTTGCAGATACGGAGGAAGTTTACGAGTACTACTACAATAAGTTTACAGATGCAGAAGGGCGCACCTATGTGCGGCTTGGCACCTATTATCTCAACTTTGAGACCGGTACGGAAGAGACGATTCCGCAGCAGCAGATTGACAGAACCTGCGGATATGTAGCACAGAAGCCGGAAGCTCCAAAGAAAGAAGGAGCAGATTTTATGGGCTGGTATCTCTCGGATGGAACGGAATATGCTTTCGAAGAGATTGTAGACCATACAATCACCCTGTATGCGAAGTGGTCGGATGACCCGGAATACCAGACAGTAGAGGCAGCAGCGAAGACGCTTTCCCCGATGTTGATTGGTATTGTGGCGAGTGCGATTATCTTGGCAGCAGGAGGCGCAGCAGGCGTGATTATCACAAGGAAGAGAGGTGGAAAATCACATGGAAAAACCAATTAAAATAAAGAAGAAGAAAAACTGGATGGAGATTTCGTTCGTTCTGTTTTGCGTGGCGCTTCCGGTAGTGAGCTGGTTGTTGTTCTATGTGTATACAAACCTATCTTCATTTGTTATGGCATTTACAACGGTGGAGGGGACGTTCACTTTGGATCACTTTACCCGATTGATTGAAGAGTTCCAGAATCAGTCTTCAGACATTCGAATTGCTTTGAAAAACACACTGTTGACTTTTGGCATTCTTGTCATCAGCTATCCGTTTAAGGTAATGGTTTCTTTCTTTATCTATAAGAAGGTTCCGTTTGCCGGCTTGTATCGAATTTTGTTTTTCCTGCCGAGTATTATCTTCGGCGTGGCGATAGCGATGATTTTCAATCGTATGCAAAGTATGTAATCGCAGTAGTTTATTACGGGGATGAGCTCTATACAAGTAGTGAGGTTATGGAATATGAAAACAATTCAAGAATATATTGATGAGAATCTTCCCCGCTGTCTGCGGGAGAACACAGAAGATGCGGGAACCTTAATTGGGCTCCCGTATTCGTATATGGTTCCAAGTGCATCTGGGATGTTTCAAGAGATGTATTACTGGGATACTTATTTTACAAATAAGGGACTTCTTCTGCGAGGAGAGGTGAAGCAGGCACAGAACCATGTGGACAATCTTTGTTATATGATTGAACGATTTGGATTTGTGTTAAATGGAAATCGCGATAATTATCTGTATAATTCGCAGCCACCATTTTTGTCTATGATGGCAAGAGATGTTTACGAAGAGAATAAGGATAGAGAGTGGCTGGACGGTGTCTATGAAGCGTTGAAAAAGGAGCATCATTTCTGGATGACACAGAGGGACAGCGAGATTGGATTAAATCGCTATGATTGTATGCCGCTTCCAAAAGAATGGCAAAAACCATTTGCAGATGCGTTGCAAAACCGTATTGGATTTCCTTTGGGCACAAGCGAGGAGGAGACCGCCAGAGGATTGATTTCTTCTGGGGAAAGCGGTTGGGACATCAATCCGCGTATGGGATGTCGTACCTTTGAATATGCACCGGCGGATTTGAACAGCCTCCTGTTTGCGATGGAAGAGAATCTTGCGTTTTTTGCTGAAGAACTTGGACTTGCTGATGAGGCATCTATTTGGAAAGCGCGCAGCGAAAAACGTGCTGCGCTCTGCCGCGAGTATCTGAAAAATGAGGATGGGTTATTTATGGACTATCATTTGCCGGAGAAAAAGCAGACGGCAATCTTTAGCGCGGCGGCGTTCTATCCGCTGTATTTTGGTATGGCAACACAGGAAGAGGCTGAGGCTGCAAGGAAGGCACTTCCACGTCTGGAGACGGAATACGGCATACTAACCTGCGAAAAAAATGATACGCCGGGTACGTTCCAATGGGATTATCCAAATGGTTGGGCGCCAATGCAACAGATGGTAGTTGGTGGCTTGCTCCGTTATGGATATCAAGAGGATGCAAGGCGGGTTGCAAAAAAGTTTATGGATACGGTTGAGCGTTGCTATGAGCAGACCGGACATTTGTGGGAAAAGTACAACATTGTAGAGGGAAACATTGAGGCGGTCAATGAGTATGAAATGCCGGCTATGATGGGATGGACCTTTGGCGTGTATTGGTGCTTTAAAAATTTCTTAGAAGCAAAGTGAGATAGGAGAAATGTAGAATGTCAATATTGGAAACGGCAGAATGGATATTTGCAGATTGTGATGGAAAAATAGAAGACCGCTATTTTATCTATCAGGACTGCTTTTGTGCAAAAGCGAGCGAGAAGGCGCTTGTGCATATCGCGGCGCATTCAAAGTATGCATTGTATATCAATGAAGAATTTGTGGATTGCGGTCAGTATGCAGATTATGAGGAATATCAAGTGTACGATACAATAGATATCACCTCATTTTTGAAAGATGGAAAAAACGAGTTGAAAATTCTGCAATATGTATGTGGAGCAGCGTTCTTCACAGAGCGTCCTGCTGTTCCGGCTGTGATTTATGAGGTGATA
>JAXJPN010000081.1:0-2069 GCA_036311625.1 Faecalimonas sp. | reverse complement strand
TTGGGATTGCTTTTTTGAGAATTTCATGGTAGTATGAACATAAATTAACAGTTGGCAAACACAGGGAAATCTGTGGACGCAAAGCTTAAGTACCTAAACATATTTATTATGCATGGTTGACTGGCCGCATCTTTTTTAGATTGCGGTCAGTTTTTGTTTTTTATAGGGGGATTTTATGAAGCACACAGAGAAAAAAGGAACTGTAGTAAATCGGATTCTATCGATAGTTGGCATTGTATTATGCGTTATATTTGGATTCTTCCTAATCTGCAATCTGACGATTATCATCAAGGGTTCGCTGAATCCGGCAAAACCGCCTTCGGTATTAGGCACGACACCGATGGTTGTGCTTTCGGGCTCGATGTCAGGAGCGGCAGAAGACCATATAGAGGTTGGGGATTTGATATTCGTAGGCAAGGCAGAGCCGGAGGAATTGAAGGTCGGTGATGTGATTGCCTTTATGGAGGAGAACTCTCAGACGGTGGTGACGCATCGTATTATAGAGGTTAAGTCCGCAGAGGACGGCACCCCATTTTTTATCACAAAAGGGGATGCCAACAATGTGGAGGATGAAAGCCCTGTTACAGTGGATCGACTGGTGGGAATCTATCAGTTCCGGATTGCCGGCGTAGGTAATTTTGCCATGTTTTTGCAGACACCGATAGGGATGCTTTTGTTTATCGGCGTACCGCTCTTGGCATTTATCATTTATGATATTCTTCGCAGACAGCATTATGCGAACAAAGAAAAAAGTAACACAAAAGCCTTAGAAGAAGAAATTGAAAGACTCAAGGCAATCGCTTCAAAACAGAGCGATGAGAACTAATTTTGTATATCTGCTCATAGGTGGCCACGCGCTGATGGGTTGAAGATATAAACGCCGATATTTCGGCATTTTATGGAAGGAGGACGATTCAATGAAAAAGAATTGGACAATGAGAGTGGGCGTTGCTTTGGTTGCACTCACCCTTATCACTTCATGTTTTGTGGGTGGAACATTCGCAAAATATACAAAATCAGGAAGCGGTGAAGATTCTGCAAGAGTTGCAAAGTTTGGCGTTCATATTACAGCCAATGGTACGACCTTCGCAGATGCTTACCTAGACGAGAAGGTTGCTTATATTATTGCGACAGCAACTGTTGTTGCAGATGCAGAAGGCACAAAAGTCGTTGCTCCTGGAACAAAAGGAAATATGACTTCGATGACTCTTACGGGAGCACCGGAAGTGGATGTGAAGGTGAAGTATGATGCAACGGTTACCCTGAATGACAAATGGGTAGACGAAGATGGCAATTTCTATTTTCCGATTACTGTAAGTGTAAACGGCACAGCAGTTGATTTATCTACAGCAACTGATGCTGCAGGTGTGAAGAAAGCAATTGAAGACGCAATCAATGCTTACACGAAGACCTACGGTGCGAACACAGATCTCTCTAGCAAAGGAGCGGATTCTTTGGCAGTTTCTTGGGAATGGCCATTTTCAACATCTGCTGCGAATGACGTGAAGGATACATATCTTGGAGATCAGGCTGCTGCAGGTAATGCTGCTGAGATTTCATTGAAAGTTGAGACGACTGTAACTCAGATCGACTAATATAAACGAATACATTTGTATAAGAGAGTCCGCCTTGCCTAATGTGGCTTAGACAGGGCGACTCTTAAGTTTATTGAAAGGAGGCAAAGCCATGAATTTGAAATGGAAGAATGCAATTGACTGGCTTTTGCCGGTATTTTTGATTTTATTTATTTTGGAAGTCATTGCGTTTCCGTTTGCTGTAGGATTGACCTACGCCGGGCGAAGTGAAGACCCGAACCATACTCTGACCTATCGCACGAATGAACTGACATGGAGCGATGTGCAGGGAATAGATGAGAATGGAGTCGCAGAGCTTTCTATTTTTGATGCGGAGTATGAGCATGTATCCGCAAGTGACGGCAGTGCGGTTGTCGCACCCGGCACAGAAGGGCAGAATATCATCCGTCTGAAAAATGATGCGGATGGAGAGATTGAGTTTACCACCGTTTGCTATATGATAAAAAGCGATAGCGGGCTGCCGGTTGAGGCGAG
>JAXJPN010000080.1:0-27182 GCA_036311625.1 Faecalimonas sp. | reverse complement strand
CCTATTACTTGTACTTTATTGTAGTATTTTCCCCTATGTTTTGCAAGCCTTATTTCAAAAGCCGCAAGGCATTTCCATAACAAAATTTATCCAATTGGCGCTCACGAAGGCCCTTCTTTTTCAAGGCCTCATACAGCAAGCCCAATTCACGAACGTGTCCAATCTCATTGACCGCATCCGAGAACCCATCAAAATCCGTTCCCAAAGCCACAAATTCTTCACCGCCCAAACGGTACATATACAAGATGTGATAGACCAACTCCTCCAAGCCTGCTCGCTTCGTTCCATTCAAAAAATAAGGATAAAAATTCACACCTGCAATGCCACCCTTTCCGGCAAGCATCCGTATCATCTCATCCGTCAAATTGCGAGGATGTGCACACAGTGCTCTGGCATTGGAATGCGATGCCAGAACCGGCTCCTTACTATATTTAATGACATCCCAAAATCCTCCATCCGACAAATGCGACACATCAATCAGCATCCCCATCTGATTCATACGCGCAATGACCTCAAAACCAAACGGCTTCAAGCCACTTGCCATCACCTTCTCCTCACGACTGTTGGGATAGCCAATACAATTCTCCCAATTCCAAGTCAGAGTCAACATACGCACACCTTCCGCGTGCAAGGCTTCCAAACGCTCTGCCTTGCCCTCCAGAATGCCGCCTTCTTCCACTGTAAGCACAACGGATATTTTCCCGTCTTCCATATTCTTTTGCAGCCTGCCCGGTCCGTCCGCCAGCGCAAGAATCCCCGTATGCTCCGCAAGCTCATACTTTGCACGGCGAAGCAGGCGAAGTGCATATTGATAGCCTTGCGCATATGCATTCTCCCCTACAAATTCCTGCTTATTTACAAAGGCTGCAAAGCACTGCGCAATCACACCTGCCTGCTGTAAGCCCGCGAGGTCTATACACAAGCTGTTCTTTTGCAAGCTTTGCTTTTTCCCCTGTCTTTCTAACTCATATATTGTATCACAGTGCAAATCAATCCATGACATATTTTTCCATCTCCCTGCATAAATTCTAGCATCCTAGACTATCCTATTAAAAAAAAGGAGCAATTATGAAAACCAAAATCGGAATTCTTACCTGTGGTCTTATAGACCAACGCCAATATGTAACAGATGCCTACATACAGGCTATTAAAACCGCCGGCGGACTCCCCATCATTCTTCCGCTGGTGAAATCCAAACGCATTATGCAAGACTACGTCAAGCTTTGCGACGGCTTTCTCTTCTGTGGCGGAGGGGATATCACGCCCTTACTCTTCGGCCAAGAACCCGGCTATGGCATCGGCCAGACCGACCTTACCTTAGACTTATTCCAAATTCGCATGACAAAACTAATCCTCGAAGCACAGAAGCCTATACTTGCAATCTGTCGAGGTATGCAAGTGCTAAATGTCGCCTGCGGCGGCACCATCCATCAGGACTTAGAACAACTGAACTTTGCGGTTCTCAATCATATGCAGACCAGTCGGCATCGAAAAGACATCAGTCACAAAGTGCTCTTTTCGCCAAGCACACGCCTTTCTCGTATGTTCGGTGACTTTGTTTTCACAAACAGTTATCACCATCAGGCAGTCGCTTCTCTGGGCAAAAGTCTCATTGCCTCCGGTGTAACTGGCGACGGCATCATTGAAGCAATCGAAATGCCATCGCGCCCCTTCGTAATCGGGGTACAATGGCATCCGGAAAGTATGCTGGAAACTGCTCCACAGATGAAGCAGCTATTCTCTGCACTCGTCCATCACGCTACGCCTGCTCTACCGTCACACCATCCTCTGTAAAGTGTGCAACCTTATTGCAGATTTCCAAAGCGCGCATACGATGTGTCACAATCAGCACAGTCTTATTTGTCATATGTTTTAAATTCTCTAAAAGCTTACATTCCGTGTCCTCATCCAAAGCACTCGTTGCCTCATCCAAGAGCAAAATCGGGCTGTCTGCAAAGACAGCTCTCGCAATCGCAAGTCGTTGCATCTGACCTTCCGAAAGTCCATGTCCTTTTTCACCAAGCTCTGTATCCACGCCCATTTCCAACTCATCGACAAACTCACTGGCACAGGCAATCTCCAAGGCACGATGCAATCTGTCCTCGTCTTGCATCAAACTCTTATCCGCAAATGCAACCAATTCTCGAATCGTACCACACATCAGATAATTTCCCTGCGGTACATAGGCGAACAGACGTCTCCATCTTCCATCCAAAGTCTCACAATTCGACTTTGAAACAAGTGTACAATTCCCACTATCCAAAGGGTATAAAGCTAATAACAGCTTCAGTGTCGTAGATTTTCCACAACCGGAATGCCCGGTAAGCGCAACACAATCCCCTTTTTTCACCTTCATTGATAAATCCTGCAAAACAATTGGAATCTCTTCACCTTCACCGGACATACTGTAGGCAAACGATACCTGTTCCATAGAAATCTCTGCAAAATCTTTCTCATAATATGCCTGCACCTGTTCGATACTCTTAACCTCTTCAAGAACATCCTCCTCAAACAGTTCTGCTTCCATCAGACGCTCAGCGCTTGCCAGCATCGCATAATACTTTGGCAAAAAGCCTGAAATATTTGCAAACGGCGATTGAATCTGTCCAATCAATTGCAGCATCGCAGTAAACGTACCATAGCTAATGGTTCCGGTTAAAATACCGTAGCCACAGTAGCCAACACCACCCAACAGATACACTGCATTCATCAGTGCAGCAAATCCAATATTACAAACATTGGAAAAATTCGACCGACGCATACGAGCCGCCTTGTAATCCTGCATCTTCTCCGCGGCTTCCTCTTCACTCTGCTTCTCCGCAGAAAATGCCTTTAGTATCAAAAGACTACTCAAATGCTCCTGCAAAAATACACGTACCCGTCCGTCCTTTTCTTGCATCTCCCTGTGCATCCGCTTCAAGACTTTACGAAAAACAGAGGTGAAAAGAATCAATATGAGCCCCGCCGGTATCAACAGCCAGGCAAACAGCGGTTCAATCACCACAATCATCCCAAAAGCCGCCAACAGCTTCACCAACAGACCAATTAGCTTCGGCAAGATATCAACAATCCCACTTGCACAAACAGAAGCATCGGAGGTTAGGCGATTCATCCATTCGCCCGAATGCACCTCCGTAACATCCCCAAAATTCTTGCGCAAGAGTTGTCCGAACAAGCGCTTCTTAAAGGCATTCTCCATACGCGTACGCAAATACTCTTCCATATAGCGGTCAAGTGCTCGCAACGCAATCTGCAAAACCACAAGCCCGATCATCAAGCCAAAATACCCAAAGAAAACCGGCTTCTTATGCGCCACCGCACCATCAATTGCACCGCGCATAAGCAAAGCATAAACGATACCACTAACGCTAAGAAGGGTCTGGATAAAAATCAAGACCCCTACATAACGTTTCTTCTTATTTGCAATTTGATATAACCATTTTACTTCTTTGTTAATCAATCTGTTCACATGCATCTTCCTCTCGTGCCCTACTCCTCATCCTCTTTACTGAGTATGAACTTCGATTCGTCGTGCATAATCACTTCATCTTCATTCAAAGCTTCCTCTGGATTCTCCTCGGCAAGTCTCTTCTTAACCGCTTCTTCCAACTGAAGGAAAGGCTTATTGTAAATCATTGCACAGACATAAATCGGAACGGAAAACCCAAACAATAGTACGACCCAAAATAATTGCAGGTTAAGCGAGCCAAGCAACCATACAAATGCACTTACCAAAACCACCAACAACATACCAAATGTACGAAATAAGTGTTTAATTGCCATTAAAAATGCATTTCGAATCGTGCGCCCAATCGGATTTGTAAAACGTGCTTGTAACGCAAACAACCACATTGTTCCCATCGAAACCAAAAGCAAGACTGCAAGCATCACACCCTTTAATATCGAATGGAAGGTGCTTCCGCCATATGCAAAAAACGAAAACAAGCTCATCCCCACAAACACAAGCCAAATCAACCAAATCAGCGTAGCCTGCACAAAATTCGTCTTAAAGGAACGAAAAAAGTTTCGAAGTACATAATTATCCGTATCACGATGCATCTTTAAGGCAGTATAGTGCGCAGCCGTAATGGATGCTCCAATCGTAATTATCGGAATACAACAAATCAGTGTAAAAAAATTCAAAATAATAATATCTGTAATCCTATTAAGTATCCGCATCAGCGGCCCATCATAATTAAACATAATGTTACATCCCTATATGTATTTCTTTTAGTAAAGTATTCCCCATTGACCACTTTCTTGCCCTTGGTCCAATGCATTGTCTGGTTCTTCGTTTGGTTTCTCCTCACTTGGGTTTTCCTCACTCGCACCTGCATCATTACCATCTTGGCCATTTGGCTCTCGATTGTCATTCGCTTCACCAGAAGGCGTCGTTGTGCCCTCACCTTCCAACTCCGGCACCTGCACAAAATTCTCATTTGTTGGTCCATTTACATTATCAGAATCAGATGGTGTCAAACCTTCTTCCATAATCTCTTCTACTGTATTTTTGTCTTTTTCATACATCTCAATATCTGTTTTGTTAGTCTTTTCATCCGCTGGTTTGCACAGTAACACAATTCCTACTGCAATACCTATTAAAATGATAAGTGCCACAATGCCTGCTATAATCTTACCTTTTTTACTTTTTATGAATTTCTTCATATTTTCCTCCTTTTTCAAAAATCACCTATGATATAAAGAAAGACCGGAAAACCCGATCTTCCTTTTATCCTTACACTATTTACCTGTTTTTAGTACTTAACGTTCCATACCTCGTAATCTGTCAATAAAGTCTCACTTCCATTACAGAAATCAATATCACCAATTGTAAACTTACCACCTGTAACATCAGCATCTGCGGCAATCTTATACCTAATGTTTGCGTAAATCTGGTCTGCCGTCTTACCAACTTCAGGCACCGTCTCTAAATTACCAACCAATTTAATCGTAGCTTCCGAGTTTGCGTTCCAAGCCATCTCTTCAAAGAATTTTCCACCTTCTACTTCAAAACCGGAATAAGTAAATCCACTCGGAGCTGTAACGCTAAGAATTCCAACTGCCGACTGAGGCTGTGTGGCTCTAAGGTTAATCGGAATATTCACATATCTGAACGCATCCGTACCTTCGCCATGTACATACCCATCTTCTACATGCGCATATTTCGTAAGTCCGCGCACTTTCGTTCCATCTGGTGTCAGCCAATATGGTCTTACACAGATTGTTGCACCGAATTTACCGCTAACAACCTTCTTAATGCCGCCTGCCGCAAAATACTCTGCACCTGTACCAAACACATCGTCTGCACTTTTTAAAGTTCCCGTTGTATCATTCTCATCTTCGTACACATTGAATTTTTCATAAGCCATTGATGAACTGTCTATAACCTCTGTGCTTACACTCTGTAAACAACCATCATCGCCTAAGGTTACAACCGAAATCTCAAATCCGACTTTCATATAATTCAGAGAATCCACCCCTGTTACGAGTCTCACGGCTGTCTCAGTTGAAGATTCGTTAACACCCTTTTGATTCTGGAACTTCACACTCATAATGTACGCTGGCACAAACTTTGCATACACCTGCCCCTCAACCGAACTCGTATCGGTCACCGGAGTGTACTTATTTGTCTCCGATGATGTATACCAACCACCGAAAAGATATCCATACTCTGAAGTCGACGGATAAGTCGGAACCTCATCGCAATTCGTAACTTCAACGTACTTCACAACATCGTCAGCTGTAGTCGTCTCGTCAACAGCCAATACCACACTTCCAAAAGCACACACTGCAATTGTAGATACAGCCAATGCCACTGTCATCATTCTTTTTAAATGTTTCAATACTTGATTTCTCATAATCATATTCTCCTTGTCTACATATCTACATTATGATTCCAAATCCGGAACACTTGTGCCATCATCTATCTCCGGCACCGTTGGACTCAGATCCAGCTCCGTTAGAATAACATCATCGATTTTCACAATCCTCATCTCTGGACGCTCGTATTTCTTCATTTCATATCCTCCTTACGCTCATACGCTCGCGCTTATATTTCTAATCTTCTTACATTGTACCTTATTTTATTGCGTTTTGCAAGTAGAAACACGGCTCATTTTTTCAACAAATTCGCAGAAAAACGTTGGATTTTTTTGTGTATTCTGCGAAGCAGAAAAGTTCTCATCCACATCCACACATAAACACGATATATCCTGTCCGTTACACGCACGGTTCTTCTGGGATAATAGATTTCCTGTACCATTCCCAAAATCTGTCCCGGCGCAACGCTTTCCACCGAAACACAGTTGTCACCACGTGTAATATAACGCAGCTCACCTTGCACTTCTTCCATCCCCACAACACGGTGCAAAATGTAACGACCATCTTCAAACAAAACCAGCGGCATATCACCGATGTGATACTGGTCCGCACAAGGCACAATTAAGACATGCGTCGCATTTTTCTTTTTTTTATCATGAAGAAGAGGCTCCATACTTACCCCCACCGTCTCCACAATTACAGAGCGACCCGCAAGAAGTTCCTCCTGAAGTCGTTTTCCTTCTTTATTCATCCAAAAAACCTGCCGCTCTCATCTCACTAATCAAATTCTTTACATCTTCAGCAATCTGCATATAATCTCCATCATACTTCTCACACATCGCATCTATGATCGCTTCTTCTGTTGTATCCTCTTTCAATAGCGAAAATATATAATCTGCTGTCTCATTATTTCTTACAAAGCCCGTAAACTCTTCCGCAACCTTTCCTGTTGCCACTGCCATATATTCGCCACCAATCTGGTGCATCACAAATCCTTCTTTGATTCGCATCGTCCTATTCCTCCAATTTCTTTCCCGACATTGCTTCATAAGAAAGCTTTGCCGCTTCCCTTGAAATATTACACTTCAGACGCCAAAGCGGTTTTTCCATAATTCCGCCCAACACCTCTAACGTGCGCTTCATTGAGCTGACATCCAGATTTCTCGGATACTCACGCAAATACGTTTGCAAAAACAGAGCTTGGAATCCATCTCTCACAGAAACTGGCTCAATCTGATTTTCTCTTGCCTGTTCAATGACGCAAACGCACTTCAGAGGAAGCGCCACATTGCCGCCCAAATAATGTTTGCCATTGACCGGCGTACCAAACACAGTCACACTGCCATCCCCATTTAAGCGCAGTAATGGTTTGTCATCATTCACCATCTGCGCACGCGCCCCCAGCATATCACGCCACAACCTTGTGTGAGTAGACTTGCCCGTTCCGCTTGGTGCGGTGAAAATATAAACTTCTCCATCTACTGCAATTGCTGATCCGTGAAACAACACAGTTCGGCATTCCAACAAATTTTCTAAAATAGGTCTATATAAGGCAAGAAACTCAATATAACCATCCGTACACCCCGCATACATCGGTCGAAGCGCCTTACCTCGCATCGTGGCAATCTCTGTCTCTGCAACCTGCACTTCATAATCAACTTGCTCCGGCTCATCAATCAGGTAGTCTCTACAAAACTTCCTTGTCTCTGCATAGTGTGCAGTAATACCAAAGTTTTTCTCGGCCAGTCGTATATAAAACCTCTCCATAGTAAATCCTCTATTTCTGCACAATATTAATGATGCGTCCAGGAACATAGATTTCCTTGACAATTGTTCCTGTGAGCTTGTCGGCAATCGCTTCTTTTCCGGCTGCAATCGCATTATCTTTCGAACAATCCGCAGCTATCGTCACAACAGCCTTTGTCTTTCCATTAATCTGCACCGCAACTTCAATCTCATCATCTTTCATAGCCGCTTCATCGCAACTTGGCCAACCAGCATTAAACACAGTTTCTTTGTGACCCAGTTGTTGCCACAGTTCTTCTGCTATATGCGGAGCAAACGGTGCCAAAAGTATCGTCAAAGTACTCAAAGTCTCTTTGTCAATGCCGCCTTCTTTCTTTGCCAGCTCAATCAACTTATTATTGTATTCCATAAAACCGGAAATAACCGTATTTAAACTGAAACTTTCCAGTCGGTTGGTAATGTCATAAATCATCTTGTTTCGAATCTTCAGCATCTCTTTTGTCGCTACTACATCCTGATCCTTGCTGTCCATTACCAAATTCCAAACACGGTTCAAGAAGCGGTACACACCGTCAATACCTCTGTCATCCCACTCAGCATCTAATTCCGGCGGCCCCACAAACAGCTCATACATACGCAAAGAATCGCAACCATAATCTCTTACTAAATCATCTGGGGAAACGACATTTCCCTTGGATTTGCTCATCTTAATTCCATTCTTACCGGTAATCATACCTTGATTGAATAGCTTTATAAAAGGCTCATCAAAATCTACCGCTCCGATATCATACAAGAATTTTGTATAGAAGCGTGAATACAACAAATGTAATACTGCATGTTCTACACCACCAATATACATATCTACCGGAAGCAGCTCATCTGCCTTTTCTTTGGAAACCAAAGCCTCTGCATTGTGATTATCCACATAACGCAGGAAATACCAAGAAGATCCTGCCCACTGTGGCATCGTGTTCGTCTCTCTCTTTGCCGGTTTTCCGCAAACCGGACAAGTCGTATTCACCCAACTGTCAATTCCCGCAAGCGGAGATTCCCCTGTACCCGTCGGCTCATAAGACTCAACCTCCGGCAAAGTAAGCGGAAGTTGATCCTCGGGAACTGGTACAGTCCCGCAATCCGGACAGTGTACAATCGGGATTGGCTCGCCCCAGTAACGTTGACGCGAGAAAACCCAGTCACGTAATTTGTAATTCACAGTAGCCCGACCATATCCTCTTTTTTCTATTATGTGTGGCGCCTCTTTTTTCAATACGGCAGATTCCATTCCATTCCACTCGCCGGAATTAATCATCGTTCCAACAGCCTCCGTATAGGCTTCTGTCATATTTTCAATCTCTTTTCCATCTTTTGCAATTACCTGCACAATCGGAATATTGAACTTCGTCGCAAACTCAAAATCGCGATCATCGTGTGCAGGCACACACATAATCGCACCTGTACCATAATCTGCTAATACATAGTCCGAAAGCCATATGGGCGTCCTTGCTCCATTCAACGGATTCATCGCATAACTTCCCGTAAAGACACCCGTCTTCTCTTTATCCTGCAAACGGTCGACATTTGACCTCATTGAGGCATCCATAATATATTTTTCTACAGCCTCTCTCGTCTCATCTGTCGCGAGCTCTGCCGCAAGCTTATGCTCAGGTGCAAGCACCATAAAGGTAGCCCCATAAAGCGTATCCGGTCTGGTCGTATACACCGTAATCTTCTCATCGCGTCCTTCTACTTGGAAATCTACCTCTGCACCGTAAGACTTTCCAATCCACTCAGACTGCATCTTCTTTACCTTTTCCGGCCAATCTAACTTATCAAGATCATTCAGGAGACGGTCCGCATACTTGGTGATGCGAAGCATCCACTGGCGTAGATTTTTCTTCGTTACCTCTGAACCGCATCGTTCACACTTACCATTTACAACCTCCTCATTCGCAAGTCCGGTCTTACAAGACGGACACCAATTAATCGGAAACTCCTTCTCGTAAGCAAGACCTTCCTTAAACATCTTCACAAAAATCCACTGCGTCCATTTGTAGAACTCTGGATCTGTAGTATTCACTTCCATATCCCAATCATAGAGTGCAGCAATATCATTGATTTGCTTCTTGATATTTTTTACATTCTCCGCCGTGGAAATCGCCGGGTGTACTCCCATCTTAATCGCATAATTCTCCGCCGGAAGTCCAAATGCATCCCAGCCCATCGGATGAATAATATAGTACTTCTGCAATAATTTATATCTGCTCCACACATCCGAGATGACATAGCCTCTCCAATGCCCTACATGCAAGCCATTTCCCGAAGGATACGGAAACATATCCAAGCAGTAATATTTCTCTCTCTTTCCATTCTCATCTTCTTTGACGTTCACCGGATTCTTTGCCCAGTTCTCGCGCCACTTCTTTTCAATCGCCTTGTGGTTATAAGGTGTTGCCATCGTTCTTCACTCCTATTCTCAAATAGCCTCTTGTTATTGTATCATATCGGATAAAATTGTCAAGAAATGCTTATGCTATTCCATAGTACTTTTTTAAGCTTTTCAAAGAAATAACAAAGGAGTTAGCAACGCTAACTCCTTTGTGCCTGTTAAAATATAAATCCCCACTGATTATCGTCTTCATTCTCTTCTTTTTCGATATCACCTTTTTCTACTTCTGTTACTTCACGGGGGGGATCTGCCTTCTCTGCCTCGTCTTCCTTCTTGTCTTCATTCGGCTCTTCAGCAGGGTCTTCCTTTTTATCGCTACCCGTTGACGAATTTGTTGTTTCATCATCGCCTTCGTCCGGCTCACTTAGACCAGGAATCATAATCACATCATCACTCGGTGTATTCCCTTCTTCAGACGGATTCACGGTCAAGCCACCTGGCACAAGCTTTTCTACATTATTCTCGTCCTTATAATAAGTCTCCCGCTCTTCTTCAACACCCTCGGAACCTTCTTGCCTTACACTCTCCTGAGATGCTTTTTTGCCATCCCATTTTTCCTTGTTCAGTGAAAAGAAAAGAATCGTAACACCTAATAGCAAAAGAAAAAGAATCACTATTAATAATATCCATTTTTTCTTTTTACTCGAAGAATCTTGCTCCATATACAGTTCCTCCATCTATTTAGTACTTAACATTCCAAACTCTGTAGTCGCCAAGTTCGGTCTCGGTTTTATCCCCAAACTCCACCTGACTGATCGGGAAATCATATCCAGTCAACAAGTCCTCCACGTCGCCTTCCACAACCGGAATTCGGAACCGCACATTCACATAGATATCAGACACATCATGGTCGACAACAATATTTTTACGATTGCCAACAAAGTTAATGGTTTTATCACTTTTTACTACCCAATCCATCTCTTGGAAAAAACGACCGCCTTCAATCTTGTAGCATTCCAATTCGCTATTGGAAGAATAATCCATCTTTAAAAATCCTGCAACCGATGGAGCCTCTTCCTTTCGAAGATTAACTGGTATGTTCACATATCTATACTGCTCCTGTGTGGTGGCATCTGTATTCACATATCCATCTTCAACATGTATGTATCTCGCCAAACCATCCACTTGCACACCATCCATCGTAATCCAATATGGCTGAATACATGTGGCTTTGTCATACTTTCCATTCGCAATCTGAACATAATCAACTATAAAATATGATGCTGCCGATCCCATAACCATCTGCGGTGTGTATCTTGTCATCGTAT
The DNA here is from genome assembly GCA_036311625.1 of Faecalimonas sp. Classification (GTDB taxonomy): domain Bacteria; phylum Bacillota; class Clostridia; order Lachnospirales; family Lachnospiraceae; genus Faecalimonas. The sequence goes on along the minus strand of JAXJPN010000080.1, from coordinate 15,902 downwards.
CATTTATGGTGACTCTCAATGCATGATACACCTTTGCTACAGCTCTTCCGGAATTCGCATACGAACCGACATAAAAATAATTGTTATTTCCGTCATCTTTTGTCTCAACTCTTCTAACTGCATATCCTACTTCTTTATAATTCAGAGAATCAACACCTGACATAACCCGATAAATCGATGCCGACTGCGATGCAGCACCCGACTCGGTTCTTGCCTTTGCATAATTCTGAGCTCTGACACTCATAACATAGGCTGGAACAAACTTCGCATAGACGTAAGTCTCATTTGCCACATCCTCCGCCTTTTCAATCGGTGTATACTCGTTTTCTGTAGTCTCGCCAGTAGACTGTATAAACCATCCTCCAAAAAGATAACCATACGGGGACTGTGTATTTGTCACACCACCATACCTTGGTGCCTCTTTTCCTATGTATGTCGTCACCGCTTCAGACCGTTCGTACCTAACAAACACAACACCCGTGGTAGATGTCACAATCTCTTCGTCTACTGCGTAAGACGTTACAGCATTACCGGATACCAACAAAGCCGCTATTAATCCTAAAATCGTTATCTTTCTTAATGATTGAAACAACTTTTCTTTCATTCTTTTCTCTCCCTTTTGATATAAATATAATCCAATGCAATACTAATCTACAAATCCACCTTCATCCGGAATAATTGGTGGTTCTATCGGCGGAACTGTCGGTGAATCGCCATTGTCTTCAAAAAGCGACCCGCCCGATTCAATTGTCAACACTTCCTCTTCAAATTCTATAACTTCAAATTCCGGCTTTATGTATTTCTTCATTCGATATCCTCCTTGCGTTTAAACTCACCGCACTATAATTAGTCGTATTACATTTTAAACTATAATTTTATTTTTTTCAAGTGCTTATTTTGCCCGTTGTTTTGCTTTTTTTGCCCGTTTTTTTGCTTTTTTATCGTTATTATGCACGAATCCTATGTTTCCCACCTCAACATTTTTCTTCACAATCTCTTCTATCTTCCCCCATATTATTTTTGATGTCTCTTCAGCACGCTCATTGCGCTTGTATATCTGCGCCTGTTCTACACTATGCTCTCGCCAGCTTTTTCCTCCCGATGCATCATTGAGCAGGATTGGCTGTAGATTGTCCAACAAGTGTGCGTACTTTGCATCTGCCGTCTCATATGCCTCGAATTCCTCCCACAGTTCACGGAACTGCGCACACTGGTCTTCCGGCAGCAAACCAAAGATGCGCTCCGCCGCCTTCACTTCCCTCTCTCGCTTTGTCTCGGCACCCTTTGCATCATATGCATAGGTATCTCCCGCATCAATCTCTACCAAATCGTGCAGTAGCACCATCGTCATCACTCTCAAGACGTCCACCGGCTCTTCTACATATTCTTGTAACAGCACTGCCATTAACGCAATATGCCAAGAGTGCTCCGCATCATTCTCCCTTCGTCTTCCATCCGAAAGATAGGTCTGACGAAAGATATTTTTCACCTTATCAATTTCTACAATAAAAGCAAGCTGCTGCTCTAACCTTGTCATATAGGTCCCTCTTTTCGTCTTATTTTATTTATGATAACACTCGCGAAACGCCGGTCTCATATCTTCAATCTGTCCTCTTGGTATGCCATATCGCTTAGCAAGCTTTTCCCAATTCATCCTGACTACGCCAAGCATTTCATCTGCTATTTGCCTTGCAGCATTTTCTGCAATGCCAAAATGTCTTGCCGTATCAATTGCAAGTTCAATGGATATCGTACTTTCTGCATCATTCACATTGATAGCTAGGTCTTCGCCATATGGAACCGGATTCACATCATAGAGCGGCGAAAGTACCCAACCATTCTTTGAAAGGATAAATGCATGGTTCCGAAGATGGTCATCAATATTTGATACAGCCATATTGAAAACGATTCGTTTCCACAGTTCTAAGTTATCCACCTTTGGGTTGGCTCCGTTCGAATTGATAAACGAAACAATATCCAGATAACTTGTTCCATCCGCCGCAGAAGCTCCATCACTTTTACCAAGCAATGTCATTGCCGATGCGAAATGAATTCTCCGCTCTCCCACTCTATCAAATCTCTTCACAAGAAACGTACTGCCAAGCTTGGAAAAGGTTTCAAGCTTCGATTCTGGGACATTCAATCCACACATTCTTGCCAAATCATGCACAACTTTCTCCCATGCGCCAACATTGTTATCATCGTTTCGCGATGGGAATTTTGCAATCCACAGCTTACCCTCTGTATCCACAACCGTTGCTTTCGGTCTTGCACCGCCAAGCGATGAACCGGGCCGCAAAAGTTGATTCAACCATTTTTCATTTAATTTTGTAGCATCATTTTCAAATTGTCTCGACGCTTCTTCTAGATTACGAAGCGTTGCCCAAGGAGGCGTTGCAGTCTCTTTATCATTTGATAAGAAATCCCCATCCGCCTCTAGCTTGAATCGAAGACCTCCCATTCGCGTCTCATCGTATACTCCGAGCAAAAAATCGCTATCTCCCAATTTTCTCGGTTTGCGTTCTTCCCTATCTGCAATTAGCCTCTCTTTTTTGGTCATAAGAATACGCCCCCAACGGTCAGGGGATGCATCCGCAAACATTCCAAATATACCTTTGCCGGAAGGATATTGCCTTCCGCCATATGGTATAAGACTCGGGTCAAGACTTACAGAAAGCATCGTTGTTTGCAGCCACGCATCCTCATATTCAAATGCATAGCTCTCACTGCCTTTCACCACATCAATGTACAAACGCCCAAGAAGGATGGGCTTAACATCGCTAAAATCATCATATACATAAATTGTTTTTTCATTTGGTGACATCGGTCATCACTCCTTTCTGGGTGCTCGTTTGCGTGTAACTAAATTCAAGTCCTGCATCTTTCGTCCCATTGCATCATCTTTCGCAATAAGAAGCAAGTCTTTATCCATATTATTGAGCGCGTGAAGTACGGCGGCATAAATTCCCATTGCAACACTTGGACTGCCTTGTTCTACTTTCCAAAGCGATGCTCTGCTAATTCCTGCTCTTTCCGCAACCAATTCAACCGATAAATTACGACGAAGGCGAGCCAATTTAATCTGTTCTCCCATATCTTGTAAAATTTTTTCCGTATTTGGCAATATATTATATGGAGTTTTTTTCATTTCATTCACCTCTTATGTTTACAATTGTAAACTTACTTTATGTTTTTGTCAACAATTTTAAACATTATCACTTGCGCTCCCCCTCCTCCTTTCATCTTATTTTGTTCTTGCCCATTTTTATATCTTGATGTATAATGATTCTATAAAAATGAGCCGAAAGCTTAATACAGGAAAAGGAGTGATTCCCAATGGTAAATTTATTAACAGGACAAAAGGGTAGCGGCAAGACGCAGCAGATGATTGAATTTGCAAATCAGAAAGTAAAGGAATGTGACGGCAATGTCATCTTCATTAAAAATAGTCACAACGATACATATAGCTTATCATTTGATATACGCGTAGTTTGTATGGCAGATTATCCATCCATTCGCAACGTAGACGATTACACAGGATTTATTTACGGTATGCTTAGCGCGAACAGCGACATTCAGGTTATCTTTATTGATGGTATCTTAAAGCAGTCTGATATCGCAACCGAGAACATTGCAAGATTGGTTGACCGCCTCAGCAACATTTCAGAGAAGCACGGCGTAGACTTCTATATGAGCGTAAGCGCTGACAAAGCTGCTTTGGCAGATGTGAATGCTGACAGATGTACTTTCATCTAGATTTTGAATAAGAATATTCAAGGGAATCGCAAATCCGCGATTCCCTTTTTAATTTCTTATTTTATATCTTTTACCGTATAAATCTGTACATCTTCCTCCAAGACATACTCAAGCGCAATCTCCTGTCCGACCTCATAGGTGATAATCTCCAAGTGACTTGGCATAAACACATCAAACACATTCTCTGAGCCTTCAAGCATCAGATAATAATGTGTATTGCCATCGACAACACCCGTCACAATCTTTGCAAGCTTTCCGCTTGCAAGCGCCGTCTCCTTCGGGGCCTCCGGAGTCACTTCTTGAATGCCTTCCTTCAAGAGGAGCCCTTTGTAATCTTCCTCACATTCACTTACGGTATCTCCGATGCCAACAACTTGATACTTCTGCACGTTAACCATCGCATACTTCTTCACAAGTCCCGCATTATCCTTCAGCGCAATGAAGTAGGTCGGTTCACCGCCAATATTCAAAAGCAACGGGAAGGTCGCTACATACTTTAGATTCTGCACCTGTCCCTCAGCGGAAGCCATCGCAGAAAGCTCTGTCGCTCCCTCAATGTCATAGAACTTTGTCTCCATCGTACGCTGATTCATCAATACAAAACCAACATTAGACTGATCCCCACTCACAGATGTCACACCGGTGTACACCCATACATCATCATCAATCGCAAGGTAATTGTACCCATCTGTCGTCTGCAAGCAGTCTTTCTGTCCGAATACACTATTGAAAAAGCCATGCTTTAAAGTGCCATAATAATCATACAACTCTACAAGTAAATCTGCCGAATAGGCACGATCTACCCACTGCGGAACATCCTCCACAGCAAGGTCCTCTGTCTCACCTGTAATGGCATTGCAGAGCACCACCCTACCTATGGTCTTGCCGCCAAATAAACCGATATTATATTTGTAAACCGGGCATATCCAATACGGAACGCCCTCTTCGTCAATCTCAAAACTCAACTCATTAAAAATATAGGTCGGATATTTGAAGCGCAAATGACGATAAATATTGCGGTTAAAATATTCAGAAGCAGAGTATTTGATTCCTTCTTCTAACTTTACAAGCTCCGTATCTTGCGTCGCCATATCTATGCGCATATACGCCGGAATCCCCTCGTCTTGATTGGTCAACCACTTAATCGCGCTCGCATATCGCAAAGGAGACACGCGCACCGGCTTATCTTGATAGTTAATCTGGCTGTATATCGTGTCCACTTCAAACTGGGAAACCATATCCACCATACTTCCCATCTTGCGGTTCCCAAGCAAGGTCGCCGAATCTCGATCCAAGAGTGGAATCTGGTCATAAGACAATTCCTCGATATCCTTTGCAAATTCACCCTTTTCTACCGTAAGCAGCTTTTGATATTTCTTGGCATTTACAATCGGCGAAGAAAGCAACGCCCCAATCAAATACACAAGTACCACGAGTGCAATCACTGCAAGCAAGACTCTTATCACCTTTGATTCGCGCATCTCAAAAGGATGCATGCGCTTCTTAATCACATACAATACCCCTATGATGACAAGCACAAAAATCAAAGCAAACCAAAACCCTGTAGAATGAATGTTGATTGCCGGAAGCGTGACATAATAATAGCCCGCAAGGAACAACACCACTGCCAAAACCCCAATCAACTTAAATGTTGTCTTTTTCATAAAGCGACTCCTCTCTTTTTAAAACTTCTTTCTCCACAAACTCGGAGAGAACAAAATTAAGAACGGGATAATTTCTAATCTACCCGCCAGCATATTAAAGCAAAATACTAATTTCGAGAATACCGAAAAATCCGAAAAACCACCCATAGGTCCCACATTATCAATTCCAGGTCCCACATTATTCATCGTGGTAAGCACTGCACTGATCGTAGTCGGAAAGTTGGTAGATGCATCTAAGGAAATCAACAAAGTGGCAAAAACAAAAATACTGACATATACTACTAAATAAATATGCGCACCGCGAACCGTATCTTCTCCCACTTTCTTCCCGTTCACCTTCACTACATTCACCGATTTCGGATGTATCACACGACGGATTTCCTGCTTTATACTCTTTAATAGTATAAGCACACGCGACACTTTCATACCACCACCGGTGGAGCCTGCACAAGCGCCAATCACCATAACTGCCATAAGAATGCATTGTGAAAAATGTGGCCACAGATTAAAATCTGCCGTTGCAAACCCAGTTGTTGTAATCATCGCTGCAACTTGGAATATCGCATAGCGGAATGCCTTCAGCGGTGTCTCATAAATGTGTAAAATATTTAGCATAATTGCAAATGTTGCCACAGCAATGACACCCAAATACACGCGCGCCTCTTCATTCTTCAATGCCGGCTTGAATTTCCTCAAAATCATTAGGTAAAATATATTGAAGTTAATCCCAAACAAAATCATAAATGTGGTAATCACACCATCAATATAGGCACTATCATAGGCTCCAATACTGATTTGCTGATTACTAAAACCGCCGGTCCCTGCCGTACTGAAGGAATGAATGATACTATCATATAGATTCATTCCACCGCACAAAAGTAGAATCACTTCTGCTGCCGTTAATACAAAATACATCAAATACAGAATACGTGCCGAATCTTTTGCTTTTGGGACTAATTTATCCTTCTCCGGTCCCGGCACCTCTGCACGCATCAAGTGCATCGAGTGCTTATCCTCAATCGACACAAGCGCAAGCACAAAGACCAGCACACCCATACCGCCAATCCAATGGGTAAGACATCTCCAAAAATTCATCCCATAACTCATCGCTTCAATATCAGTCAAAATCGTGGAACCTGTCGTCGTAAATCCCGACACTGTCTCAAATAAGGCATCAATATAGTGCGGAATCTCTCCCGAAAAACAAAACGGAAGTGCGCCAAACGCAGACCACAGGATCCAAGCAATGGCAATAATCACAAAACCTTCTTTTCCGTAAATCGTCGAGTTCTTTGGCTTCTTAATTCCAAAAACCAAAAACGGAATCAACAATATCGCACTCGTAAACAAAAACGGAGTCAAGGATTCTCCATAAATCCCCGCAACCAAAGCAGGAATCAAAAGCACTACTGCTTCTACACCCAACATTCTGCCAAGAGTGTAGGCCATCATCTTCAAATTCATCTTCCTCACCTCTACTGCAGAATATCTTGGATATCCTGTACCTTCTTATTCTTTGTAATGACCACAACACTGTCACCTACCTGGAAAGAGTCCTCACCACTCGGAATAATCATCTGTCGCTTTCTTGCGATACAGGCAATCAGATTGTTCGGCTTTATCTCCAAATTCTTAAGCGGAATGCCTGTATACTCACTTTCTTCTCTAATCACGAATTCCAGTGCTTCTACCCGGTCATCCACCAAATGATACAGCGCCTCAACATTCGCACTCGAATACGAATTCTGTCTTGCACGCACATAGCTGGTAATCACATCAACTGTAGCCTTTTTGCCGGAAACCACGCTGTCGATTCCAAGCTCACCTACCATCTTTGCTCTGGAATCCTCGTTCACCTTCGCCACCAATTTCGGTACACCCTGACTTTTTGCAAACAAACTGACAATGATATTCTCCTCATCAACTCCCATCAATGCCACAAATGCATCTGCATCCAATAATCCTTCTTCCAACAACAATTCATGGTCAGTTGCATCGCCATTGATAATCGTTGCTTTCGGAAGTGAATCACATAGGTCCTCGCACTTCTCATAATCCCGCTCAACAATCTTAACTTCCATCCCCATACTGCAAAGCTGCTTTGCCAAGTAAAAGCTAGTTCTGCCGCCACCGGCAATCATAACCTTCTTCACATGAAACTTCTTGCTTCCGAAAGCCGCAAACAGGGCTTCCATCTCTCTGTGCGCACCTGCAATATGAAGCTTATCACCCGGTTGCGGAACAAAAGAACCGTCTGGAATAAATACATCTTCACCTCTCTGTACTGCACACACTAATATCTTAATCTGCCATTTGTGATAGGCTTCTGATAGACTCAGACCCACAATCGGGTTCCCTTCCTTAATCGGAACTTCTACCATATCTACTTTGCCCTTCACAAAAGCTTCCACCTTGCTCGCCGAAGGAAAAATCAGACCTCGCACAATCTCATTTGCAACTGCAAGCTCTGGATTGATTACCATACTCAGATGTAAATCCTCTTTCAGTAAGTCAATCTGTTGGTAATAAATCGGATTGCGCACTCTCGCAATCGTATGCTTTGCTCCCAAACGCTTACCAATCAGACAACTGAGCATATTCACCTCATCTGTCGATGTGCATGTAATAACCAAATCCGCGCTCGGCACGCCTGCTTCCCTCTGCACCTCAGCACTAACACCATCACCAACAATACAACTAACATCCAACTTATTGCTCGACTCTTTCAAACGTGCTTCATTATTATCCACAAGCACAACATCGTAATTCTCTTCAGAGAGGATCTTCGCAAGTCTACAACCCACTTTTCCATCTCCAATAATCACTATCTTCATAGCTCTGCCTTTCTTCATTCTTTCAGAATTCGCTGTGAAACATATCCGCAGCTACTGTGCATTATAGCACCAAGCAAAAAAATCCACAAGCACTCTGTTACTTTTTATCAACAAAAAAAGAGACACGGTTTTCCACCGTGCCTCTTGGGCTTATTCTTCGCTTGCGCGCTTTGCAATCTCTTTTTCCTGTACATCCGATGGTGCCTGCTCATAGCGAACAAACTCATACTCGTAAGCGCCACGTCCACCCGTCATCGAGCGAAGTACCGTACAATATCCAAATACACCTGTCATCGGAATATCGGCTTCGATAATCTGCTTACCTCCTGCAACCGGCGTCATACCAAGCACACGTCCGCGACGCTTATTCAGGTCTCCCATCACATCACCGGTATACTCATCCGGAACGGTCACCTTAATATTCGCGATTGGCTCTAACAATATTGGATTTGCTTCCATAAAGCCCTTCTTAAATGCTTGCACCGTTGCGGTCTTAAATGCCATCTCCGAAGAGTCTACCGGATGGTAAGAACCATCATATAATACCGCCTTCACACCCACAACCGGATAACCCGCCAAAGGTCCTTTCACAACAGATTCCTGCAAGCCTTTCTCAACTGCCGGGAAATAATTCTTCGGCACTGCACCGCCGACAACAATCTGTTCAAACACATATGGTGTCTCCAAATCCCCAGAAGGTTCAAACTTCATCTTTACATGACCGTACTGTCCATGTCCACCGGACTGCTTCTTATACTTTGTGTCCACATCCGAATTCTTGCGGATGGTCTCGCGGAATGCCACCTTCGGTGTCTCGAGGTCCACATCTACTTTGTAGCGTGCAGCCAGCTTGCTCACGATAATCTCTAAATGCTGATCGCCCATACCATAGAGGAGTGACTGACGATTCTCACTGTCATTGACAGCCTTCATCGAAACATCCTCCGCCATCATCTTCGCAAGTGCCTGCGAAACCTTATCCTCATCGCCCTTTGTCTTTACAATATAGCGCATATAGGTATATGGCTGTGAATACTCTGTCTTTGCAAACAGAATCTGTGTATTCTTCGTAGAGAGGGTATCTCCCGTCTTCACTGCTGAAAGCTTCGCAACCGCACCAATATCACCGGCATGCAACTCCGCAACCTCTACCGGCTTATTACCATTCATCGTGTACAGCTTACCAATCTTTTCTTCGGTGTCTGTACCTGTGTTGTAGAGAACATCGTCGCTCTTCAATACACCGGAGCAAACCTTCAAGAAGGAATATTTACCGATAAACGGGTCAACCATCGTCTTAAATATGTAAGCACTCTTTGATTTTGCAAAATCGTAATTCGCCTCAAAAATCTCATTCGTCTTGCGGTTGATACCGGCACAGCTCTTCTTGTCCGGGCTCGGGAAGAAACGAACGATATCTGACAGAAGGTTTGCAACACCCTGCGCCTCGATATTCGATCCCATCGCTACCGGCACAATGCTTCCATCCGTCACAGAAGTACGCATCGCTGCACGAATCTCTTCAACTGAAAACTCTTCGCCTGCAAAATAACGGTCCATAAAGTCTTCACTTGTCTCTGCCACTGCTTCTAATAAAGCTTCACGACAAATCTGTAAGTTCGGCAGACAATAATCTGGAATCTCGCACTCTTCACGCTGTGCAATGCCGGTATATCTTCTACCTGCATTCTTGATAACGTTGACATAACCAACTAACTTCTCATTCTCACGAATCGGCTGGAAATGCGGTGCAATACGCTTACCATACTTCGCCGTCAAATCTTCCACGACTTGGCGGAAGCTCGCATCGTCCACATCCATCTCCGTCACATATACCATACGCGGTAACTTATACTTCTCGCAAAGCTCCCAAGCCTTCTCCGTTCCAACTTCCACACCGGCTTTTCCAGAAACTACGATAACCGCTGCATCCACTGCACTAACCGCCTCTTCAACCTCTCCCACGAAATCAAAGTAACCAGGTGTGTCAAGCACATTGATCTTCGCCTTCTCCCACTCAATTGGTACCAAACTTGTACTAATCGAAAATCCACGCTTCTGCTCCTCTTTATCAAAATCGCTGATGGTATTGCCATCGGCTACCTTTCCCATCCTAGTTGTCGCTCCCGAAACATAGGCCATCGCTTCTACCAAGCTCGTCTTTCCGCTGCCCCCATGTCCCAATAATACGACGTTTCTGATTTCGTCCGTTCTGTACACTTTCATAATTTGTGTCGCCTCCTTACTTGTAGTATCACATAAAATTATTGTACTAAAACTTTTTGACAATTTCAACTGTTTTACGAAATTTGTGCAACATTTTATGCTTTTTCACTTTAAAGCGACATAGTGTTGACTTTTGAGGATTCCGGGAGTAAAATGTGCTTATTCCAAAGAAGTAAAAATGCAGAAATAAAGAGGGACGAATTATGCAGAATAAAAAGAAAATTGGCTTTGTAGGTTTAGGACTTATCGGCGGCTCCATCGCAAAGGCAATCCGCCAGTACTACCCGAACTACGAGCTTATTGCCTTTGATAAAAATAGAGAGACACTGGCACTTGCCACACAGGAAGGCGCTATCGATGTCGCCTGCTCTTCCATCGATGATAACTTTGCAAATTGCAGCTACATTTTCCTCTGCGCACCGGTATCCTATAACAGCGCATACTTAAAGCAGCTCAAAAAATACGTGCACGAGGATTGTATTCTGACGGATGTCGGAAGTGTAAAGACATCGATTCACAAAGAAGTAATTGCTCTGGATTTAGAAGCATCCTTTATTGGCGGTCACCCAATGGCCGGCTCCGAAAAGTCCGGCTTCGTAAACGCTAAGGCGATGCTGATTGAGAATGCCTACTATATCTTAACTCCGACTGCAAAAGTTTCAGACGAAAAAGTCGAGGCATACCGTACGTTTATCGAATCTTTAAAGGCATTGCCTGTCGTCTTAAGCTACGAGGAGCACGATTACATCACCGGTGTTATCAGTCATTTGCCGCACATCATTGCGGCAACATTGGTAAACTTCGTAAAGGACGCTGACTCAAAAGACGAACTCATGAAACACTTAGCGGCCGGCGGTTTTAAAGATATCACACGCATCGCTTCCTCCTCGCCGACTATGTGGCAACACGTCTGTCTAAAAAATGAGGAAAACATCGTAAACATCTTAGACCGATACATTGCGTCCCTAGAGGATGCTAAGGAACGCATCGCAAGTGGCTCTGAACAAGATATCTATGACCTGTTTGAAAGTTCAAAGAACTACCGCAACTCTATTCCGGGCGGTTCATCCGGTCCAATTAAGCGCGTGTTTGCCGTTTACTGTGATATCATTGACGAGGCAGGTGGAATTGCTTCCATTGCGACCATTCTCGCCGCCAACGGCATCAACTTGAAGAATATCGGCATCGTTCACAACCGCGAGTTTGAAGAAGGCGTGCTCCGCATCGAATTTTACGACGAAGACTCCTCTCACAAGGCCGCAGAAGTGCTACAAAAATATCGCTATATTGTATATGAACGCTAATTCCTTATAGGTTGAGTAACACTACCGCTACAATACCAAAGGCAACCCCGATTCCTTGCCTGAGTCCAAAAGCTTCTTTGTACACGAACACAGAGAAGATAAAAGATAAGATAATACCGCCCGCCGAAAGAGCCGGGAACAATACCGATGCGGCCATCATCCCAAGCAGCACCATCACCAACAGGTTTGTTGCACCGTTACAGATTCCGCAAGCCATTGCAGGCATCCAACCTTTTTGGATATTTTCTTTGATAAACGACCGGTCTTTCCAAATGGTCAAGCCCCAAAAGAGGATGCCTGCCATCGCGAGCGCCAATGTCATATATTCATTTTTATATCTTCCCTCAAATCTAAGCTGTTGTACATTCTGTATGACAGAACACATACCATTTCCCACAAACGCAGCGATTACGGCGAGCACCCATTTCACACTCACTTTCTCTTTTGCCGAACAATCTGTGTTTGTCAGGTAAAGCGACAAAACCAATGCTGCAAGTCCAATCGCTATCAATACATTCATTTTCTCTCCCAGAAAAAGCAGCGCATATAGAGTCGGAATCACGGTAGAGTACGAATAGATTAAGGATGTGATGCCAAATTCGCCCCACATAATTGCCAGATAAATCCCCACACAGGCCATTACATACGCAAGCGCATACCCAAATGCATAGCCGATAAGGCCCGCATCGAAATCAAAACCTTGCACAAATGCAGGGATTGCAAAGAATAGCAGGGCAAACACGCCCGATATTGCATTAAAGCAAAACGCACCCTGACTCACCTTACTGTTGTATTGCTTTTTAAAAATATTTTGTCCTGATATTGTCAGAACACAAAGCATCAACAAAATCACACTCATACACCGATTCCTCCATTTCTTTTGTCATCATACAAAGCATTTTAAACATATAGAAATTTTGTTTTCGATTCAAGCAACTATATTCCCTAAAAATATGCTTTTCTTCCTTGCAGAGAAAATATTGACATTTTTCATTCCGTTTCGTAAACTGAGAGAAAGATGAGAAAGGATATTTACCTATGCTGATTCGATACAATAGTGAGAAACTGCAAGAAATGGTTCGGGATTTTTATAATGTGACCCAGATTCAAATTTTGGTATTAGATACAGATTTAAAGCCAATTACCATGCCTACCGGAACTCCACACGCATTCTGTAGCCGAATCCAAGCTTTCGACTGCGGTCTTGAAAAATGTCTGGCATGTGACCGAGAATTATTAGAACGCTGTCTGCGCGAAAACAAACCAGTTGTACATATCTGTCATGCCGGTCTATTTGATATGGCAACGCCGCTGCTGCATCCACAGGATAACATCGTTGTCGGTTATCTCCTTATGGGACGCTGTCGGCAGAACGCGGACTTTCGCCAAGTGGCAGAATTCCTCTCTGCCTTTCCGGGTTCTTATGAAGACTGGGAAAAAGACTACTTGGATTTGCCGTATTATACTGCCGAAAATATAGAAAGCGCGGCAAGACTCGCCGCAGCTATGAGTGTGTCCATTATACAGGAGAATATGATTTGGCTAGAGCTCAACGAACTCGCAGACGCTGCGGCCGCCTTCATCCGCGAGCACCTGTCTGAAGATTTATCCTTGACAAGTCTCTGCCAAACCCTACACGTGAATAAGAATCTCTTGTATGACAGTTTTCACACACACTATCATTGTACCGTCAATGAATACATCACAAAAGAAAGAATGAAAAAGGCAAAGTCTCTGCTAAAAAACAGCACTTTGCCTGTGAGTCAAATATGTGAGGAGCTAGGCCTGAAAACACCTGCCTATTTCATCAAGCGCTTCCGCGAGCAAACCGGAATTACACCGCTGGCTTATCGAAAGAAGAATCAAAAAACGCAAAACGGGACGTAGTAAAATTGCATTTTACTACGTCCCGTTTTGACGCTAGGGGTGTCCCATTTTGCGTTTTTTAATCCTATTCATCGTCCACCAACACATAGTCCGTAGCCTGATAGACGTAATAATTGATCCAATTGGTATAGAAATTATTTGCATGTGAACGCCAGGTAAGAAGCGGCTTGTTCTCGCAATTATCGCCCGGATAATAATTCTTCGGAAGCTCAATTGGCAATCCCTTAGACTTATCTCGCATATACTCATTGTGAAGGGTCACACGGTCATATTCGGGGTGTCCCATCATGAAGATCTGCTTGCCATCTTCGGTCATCGTCAACATCACGCCTGCCTCGTCAGATTCTGCAAGCACAAGCAGATTCTTCTCCCTCTTAATCGCCTCTGCCGAAACCGTTGTATGGCGCGAATGCGGTGCCAAAAACACATCGTCAAAGCCTCTCACCAAAGGCGTCTTGCGATTCTGTACTCTGTGTTCAAACAATCCAAACAGCTTCTTATCTAAAGGCTCTTTCTCAATTCCAAAGTGGTAATACAGCCCTGCCTGCGCGCCCCAGCACAAATGCACGGTAGAGGTAACGTGGGTCTTCGTCCACTCCATAATCTCCTTCATCTCTTCCCAGTAGTCTACCTCTTCAAATGGCATCTGCTCAATCGGAGCTCCCGTAATAATGAAGCCGTCGAAACGCTGCTTCTTAATCTCGGAAAACGGCACATAGAAGCGGTTCAAATGATTCGCCGAAGTATTCTTGGACTCGTGGCTGGATACATTGACAAAAATCACATCCAACTGCAAAGGTGTATTTGAAAGCGAACGCAGAATCTGCAGCTCTGTATCCTCTTTTAATGGCATCAAGTTCAAAAGGCCTACCTTCAAAGGCCGGATATCCTGTGACATCGCACGCGACTCATCCATTACAAATATATTCTCATGTTCTAAAATCTCTTTCACCGGAAGGTCGTTCTGTACACGAATTGGCATCGGTAGTCCTCCTTTCATCACTTTTCACATTATACCTTTTCAACCCATTTCCGTCAACCGGAATTGTAGCACTCTGACAAAAATAAAATGGAAAAGCACAAAGCCTCACCTTGCGTCATAAACTATAATAATTCCGCTGTGAGGTGTTTTCCTTGAAAACTTTTCCACCGCCACTTTCTGCTGACGAAGAACAATATTATATTCAGAAATATATTGCAGGAGACCTTGAAGCGAAACACATACTGATTGAACGAAATTTACGCCTGGTCGCACACGTCTTGAAGAAATACCAACACTTGGACGAGGATATGGAGGATTTGCTCTCCATCGGAACAATTGGTCTCATCAAAGCCATCGTTACCTTTAATCCCGATAAAAACAATCGGCTCGGCGCGTACGCTGCAAGATGCATCGAGAATGAAATCCTAATGATGCTTCGAAATAAGCGCAAGACCTCGCGAGAAATCTCGCTGTATGAACCCATCGGCACAGACCGCGAAGGCAACCAAATTGAGCTCTACGACATCTTAGAAACCGACAGTGACGATGCCTATACCAAAATCGCCCGTAAAGAAGACATTCGCGTTTTGTATGAAAAGCTGGAATCCGTGCTAACTCCAAGAGAACGCTTAGTTCTAAAGCTCCGCTACGGGCTCTACAACCAAGAAGAATACACGCAGCGGGAAATCGCGGCGCAGTTAGGTATCTCCCGCTCTTACGTTTCCCGCATAGAAAAAAGTGCCATCGAAAAACTACGCGAGTATTTCTAGGCACCTTCTATATTGATTTATTCGGCTCTTCTTAGGATATCAAATTCATCGACTTGGATTCCCAAATCCACATAAAGCACTTGTTTGGGGTGTGGCGCGCTCTCCTGCGCCTCGCCATCCTCCGTAAAAATCCCTTTTACCACCACTTCCAGATTCTCACCATTCGGCTTCATCACCTCAATGGTCTCACCCACTGAGAATTTATTTCTCTGCTCGATGCGATACAGGCCGTCCTTCTCCTCGCCAATCAAGCCGAGATAGGTATATTCCTTATTGTAGGTATTGCTGTCGTAAATCTGGCTGCTCTCATCCGGCTTTCCAAAGAAGAATCCTGTCGTAAATTGCCTGTACGTACAATTGGAAATCTGGTCCAGATACCAAGACATATTCTTACGATACAGCTCCACATCCTGCTTACAATCATCAATGGCCTTGCGGTAGGTTCTCGCCACAGTCGCCACATACAGCGCTGTCTTCAT
>JAXJPN010000079.1:0-1739 GCA_036311625.1 Faecalimonas sp. | reverse complement strand
CGGTTTATAAAGAGAATGCACGAAGAGTCTCCGAAAGTTTCCGGGTGTGCGGAGGAGCGGCAGAGGCAAGAGCTTTTTTAGAAAGCCTGGTCGAAAATACCAGGTTGTCGTGATGTAGCAGTATCAGCGGGGACGCAATTCGCCATGCCGACATCTCGCCTCCGCTTCGCTGCGGTTCGATGTCGCGGCATTCGCCGTATGTGCCCTTGCGAGGTTGACCGCTTTTCAGCTATTTTATGATCAGGATGCCTGTACAGCCTTGCGTCAAAGTACGGATTCAAGTGGCTTCTTGACGAGCTTCAGGAATAACTTTACTACAAATCCGGTCAGCAATGCGGATATGATCGTGCCTTCTCTTGTGCCGACTATGGTAAAGTCAAAGAAAATGAACGAAAGCAAAACTGCCAGTATCACACAGGTCACATCAAAAGCAATCTTGACATTGCCGAACTCTTTGTTAGTCGTATCGGAGATTGCCTTAACAAAGGCTTCTCCCGAATTGAGAATCACATTTGCCGTGACCGAAAGTGATATACCGAATCCGAGTATGATGATACCGATAAGTACCATCGTCATTCTTGTGAAATAGGTGGGTACAGGTATCTTTGCAACGATCCACATTCCAAAGTCCGTGAACCAGCCGAACAGGAATGACAACGGCACTTGCAATAGCTGTATCAACTGGAATTTCTTCCTCAGCACAACGATCTGTCCCACGATCAATATGCAGTTCCAGATGATAAGCCAAGTGCCTAATGAAAATGCACTGAATTTGCAGCTCAGAACATTTGCGACCGATGATATGGGCGAAACTCCAAGCTCTCCGTGCTTTGTGAATGCGACACCAAGTGCTGCAAAAAATAGCCCGAAAATAAACAGGATATATCTCTATGCAATTTCAGTTTTACTCATTCTGATTCCTCCGTGATATGTTCAAGATTATCTTTGATACGGCTCAGAAATCTGACAGCAAGCTCTTTTTTATGTTCATCAAGCCCTGCAAAAGCGGCTTCTTCAAGCCGCAGGAACTCCTGTTCCACCCGCTCGGTCAGTTCTTTTCCTTTATCTGTCAGGAACACATAAAGATTCCGTCTGTTGCCGTTCATCATTCTGCGCTCTATCAAACCTTTATTTTCCATTCCCGCAAGAACGGAGGTCAGCGTAGCCTGTTCAATACAGCAGTTCTGAGCAATATCCTTCTGTATCGCCCCGTCATGGGAGTACAAATAATCAAGCACCTTTGGCTGCCCCGAAGTCAGCTCTGTATCCTTGATCGCCTTGGTCAGAAGCCTTTGCAGTATCAGGTGGTCTGCCATAAGCAGATAGTGAAGTGTATTATCCATATCTCCTCCTTTGATTTCTAATAGTTAGAACTCTAATGATTACTGTACCACCTCCGATTATTTCATTCAATAGGATGCCGGCTTTCATCCATGCGTTCATGCGATCCACAACAAAACTGTGACGGAGGCAGTGTACGGTAGGCTTCTTATTGCACAAATCTGCATACTCTGTATACGATCATGGAAGTTCGGAGCGGTAAAGGCAGCTCTGCCGGATGGGGCAGGCTGAAGAGCGGGATAGGATGGATCTCGTTGGATTTTGTAAAGAAAATATAAGAACATGAATATCATCTTATTCTCTTTAACTATTAGCACGGTGGCCGGAAAGATTTTACGATGAAACCATAAATTAATCCCAAAACAGATTGTGATTTGGGAGAAAGAATAATATAATTG
>JAXJPN010000078.1:0-2938 GCA_036311625.1 Faecalimonas sp. | reverse complement strand
CTTCTCCAAACGGTAATGCTGTGCCGGCATCGACGACACCTTCATCAATGCCTTTTCAATCGGCAATGCTTTCTTATCGCGCACATAATGCGCAAAGAAATACATCATACTCATATAGTTTTGTAAATTCGCCGTTTTCTTTGCCAGCGGTCCTTCCTCTACCGTATCAAAAGAGTCCGTCATCCACAAGCAGATTGGCTCCTGCACCACCTTTTGAATCATATCCTCTTCTCGGAACGCAATTCCCTGCATCATACATTGTTCTGCATCCTGTAGAGTCGGAGCTGCCTGCATCACATCCAAGAAAAAGTCTGCCGGCTCCTTGCCGGATTGCTTCACAAGTTCCCCAAACGGAATCTCACTAATCTCTGACATATATGGCGGTTGAATATATAACAGTCTGTCCCACTGTCCATCCGCCAAAAATCTCCAGTACCTAGACAAATCTGCTTTAACCCTTTCTCGTCCGGCTTTATCCGAAAGTATCCTTTGCGCCTCTTCCCAGCTATTTTCATAGAGCCAAGACGGCAGTATTGCCGTAGCATAGCCGCTGGCGAAACAAGTCGGAAGCATATCTACATAGATATCCAGACCCTCTTTTTCTCTGACCTCATGCAACAAATCGAGTGCTTTTGTCCAATACTCATTCGGAATGCCATTGTCGTATTTTACATTCAAATGCGAGATGGTTCCCCGTATCCCCGTCTTGCGAATCACATTTAAGAACTCATCGATTGCCTCGAACAAATACGTGCCTTCATCTCTCATATGGCTCGAGTAATTCCCATCATACTCTGCAACAATTTTTGCAAGTCGCTCTACTTCTTCCCCCTCGCAAAGCACGCCCGGTGCAAATTCCAAGCCCGTAGACATTCCGATAAACCCAGCTTCCATCGCCTCTCGCAAGAAGCCCGCCATAATCTCGAATTGCTCTTCGGTATATTCTTTCGTATACAAAGATGCAATGACACGCAAATCATTATGCCCACAGAGCCATGCCGTATTGATAGATGCGCCCATCTGCTCCGCTTTGTCCAAAGTGGCTGCCATACTCCCCTTCGGATAACTCGGTCCCGGAAGATTGTACACACAGTCAATCCCTTCGGACTTTTCATCATACTTCACGCCCTCCATCAATGAGGACATCGAGAATCCACAGTTGCCTACAACTTCCGTCGTAATTCCTTGCCTTGTAGTATGCGTGATACTCTGGATATGCTTCGTTGAACGCTTCTACCATCGCATCCAACCAGTCTGTTCCATAGCCGGAATTCCAATATGCAATCTGAATATCGGTCTTGGATGTACCGCCACCGTTCTTCTTTCCACCGCCACAGCCGATTAAACAAGCCGCTGTCATCGACAATATCAAACCTACACTTACGAATCTTTTTATCTTTTTCATATTCGAATCTTCCTCTCTTTCTTAACCTTTAATTCCACCGATGGATACGTTGGTGGTAATCGTCTTGTTAAACACAATAAACAAAATCAATGCTGGAATACAGATGATGATACAAGCGGCAAACAGGATATCCAGTCTTGCACGGTAAATCATCTCTGTGTTAAATTGGTAAATTCCTACCGGCAAGGTCGGTAAGCTCGGCAGGTACATCAACTGACTCTCATAACTGTTCCACTGTGCCAGCCAGTTGGTTAGGTACAACGCTCCGAAAATTGGCTTTGCCAACGGAATCATCACCTTAAAGTAAATCTGATAGTCATTGGCACCGTCCATCTTGGCTGCTTCTGCATAGGTCCAAGACAGATTTTTAAAGTATGCCATATAATACAAGGCTGCCGGACCAAAGCCTCCAATCGCTAAAAGTATGTGCCAGTAAGAGTCCACCAAACCCAATCTGCTAATCAAGGTATAAGTAGCACCACCACTTCCGTATAAAGGAAGTGTCATCATTACAAGGATGATTGGGTACACAAGCTTCTGACCCGGAAACTTATACTTCGAACAAGCGTAGGCAAAGCTCATCGTCGTAAACTGTGAAATCAATGTTGTAACCACCGAAAAGTACACGCTGTTAAACAACATATCCCAGAAGTTATTTCCATTCACCTCCAGCCTTTGGAACACCTCTGCAAAATGCTCCCAATGCCATGCCTTTGGCAATCCAAATGGCTCCAACACAATTTCATTGTGTGTCTTGGTACCGGCAATGACCGCCCATGCTAAAATATATACATAGCTGGCTGCTACCGCAAAAAAGACAATAGACACAAAAATATGAAGTGCGATTTCTACGGGAGATTTTCGTCTGAAATTTTTAAAGATATCTATTTTTTTCACTTTTTCACCCCCTACTAAAACTCTACTTCTTCGAAGTAACTGTCCGCCACTTTTCTGACACATAAAGAAATTGCAATCGCAATCACCGTCATTACGAAACCAACCGCAGACAGATAATGGAATGCATTGGAGGTCTCTGCCGTTCCTGCTACATTCAATACCTGTAAGTAAGTCCAACAGTTCAAGGTCATCGTACCGTACTCACCGCCGGTCAAAAGGAAGACTGATCCGGATGCCCCGAAAATTCCACAGGCCATCATAACAATCTGTAGAGACACCGTCGGCCATACCATAGGCACCACAATTTTGGTGAACTCTCCCCACCAGTTGACGCCATCGATACGTCCGGCTTCCAACATCTCCTCCGGGATTCGTGCAAACGTACCGCCCCAGATAATCAGGTCTCCCGGAAAGCCCAGCCACAGCATATGTAAAAGAACGGTGGTGTTGGCATATCTGGAATCCGACAAAAGCTCCGGCACATAATCCAGATTAAATATATTTTGTACCGTCTCTGCAATAAAGCCATACGGAGATACCATACGATTGAAAATCATCGCTATCGCCACGCCGAAGATAATACTCGGCAGGAAAAACAAAATTCGATACAAGCCGGCAAACGGAACCTTCTTATAG
>JAXJPN010000077.1:0-20714 GCA_036311625.1 Faecalimonas sp. | reverse complement strand
GTGCAGTTGATTTACAATTACGGCATTGTTCCAAAGCTCGGAAAGAATTTTACAGTGGAGAATATCGAGGCAAGCAATGGTGTATTGTATCAGATGAATTGTGCAAATGTCGCGGGCAGTAGCTTGGCGATGACAGCTGAGACAGGGTGCTATACCGTAGTTGGTGAGCTGCTTGCAGTTGCCGTGAATCAGACAGACTCGAGCAAGGTTTATGTTTCGGAGAATGGCATTTTGCAGGTGGAGGAAGCCGGTGTATACGATGTTGTTTTCCAGAAGAATGCAGCCTATTTGAATTTGGGAACGAAGATACTTGTAAACGAAGATTGCGTGATTGATTTGTCGCAGGAAGAGGCTGCAAAGCAGAACAGTAAAATCTTTGTCGGATGGAGCAGCGCTGAGCAGGTGAATGGAAATACACAGGCGAGCTTTACGGCGGGGACTGAATTGGCAGCACAATATGTAAGCTATGACCCAATGAGTGATTTTGCACCGATGGGAATGCAGGTGCTGAAGGTTTCAAACGTGCAGACGGATAAAGAGAGCTTGCGTTTCTGTACGCAGGCATCAGATTCTTTGCTTGCGCAGTTGCAGGATGCAAGTTATGCGGGTATTGTCTATCAGGATGTGACATCTCTGGGAGCAGAGGAGCTGACGGTAGAAAGTGCCGGTGCAACGGTGGTCAACGATGTACAGGTAGTAGAGGAAGTTAATGCAGGCAAGCTCTATGGAACGGAGATTTCAAATTTGGATATGAAAAACAGCAGAGATACTTATGAGGTCAAGGCATATCTTCGCTATACAGACCGCAATGGCTTTGAGAGAGTGCACTATGCGGATTGCATAAGAGGCAGTGTCTCGGAGGTTGCAGAACAGGTGTTAAATACGGTTTCCGATGCAAGTGCAGAAGAGAAGGCGTATTTCACAGAGCTTTGCGAGTATGTGGGAACGCCGATTAAGGTGGTATTCCCATCGCAGGCACCATATACCAAGAAGACGGAAAGTGGAGACTGTACTTACATTGAATTCCCGAACGGGGAGAATATGCTGATTGACGCTTCGACGACGGACGGCGGAGCGGCAATTGTAAAAGAATTGCAGAAGCTACAGGTGGAGCATATTGATTACTTTGTTGCGACGCATATGCATCGCGACCATGTGCAGGGATTTGCAAAGATTGTGGAGCAGATATCTGTGGGCAAGGTAATTACCACAGGATATAACCAGAATAGTGCGGACGCATACAAAGCATTTTTAACTTTGGTGCAAGAGAATGGCTATGAGACCATTACCGTGCGTCAGGGAGATACGCATACTATTGGCGGTGCGACTTTTGATTTCTTGTGGCCGGAAGCAGATGCGGCAGATGTTTCATCTGATGCGAGCCACTCGCAGCAGGAGACAGACTCAAACTTGAAGTCAATGGTATTTCGTATGTCGTACGGCGAGTTTTCAGCTTTGTTTACGGCAGATGTTTTCACGCAGACAGAGGACGCTTTGATTGAGAAATACGGAGAGGCGCTGGAGAGTACGGTGCTTAAAATAGCACATCATGGTGAGGATGGATCCACCTGCAAGAGCCTTTTGAGTGCAGTGCAGCCGAAACTCGCGGTTACGATGGGGAGAAGCAATGTATGGGCAGTACAGCAGCGATGTGAAGACCAAGGGGTTCCGGTTTACGGACCATATTCTGACGGGACAATTACGATTGAATCCGACGGAACAAAATCTTGGGTAACTTGCGAAAAGGGAACAAAGGAACTTGGAGCAAGTGCTACACAGACAAGCGTAGCAGGACAGATGGAGCTTACGATGTTTGAACAGTCTCCGTATTCCAAAGATGTGGGCAATGGAGATTGTACCTATATTGAGTTTGCCAATGGCAAGAACATGCTCATCGGCGCTACCTCGACAGCAGGAGCAAGTGCGGTGTTGGAGGATTTGCAGGCAAAGAATGTCACAAGTATTGATTACTTTGTGGCTACGGATTTGCATCAGAATCACACAGGCGGATTTTCCACAATTGCAGCACAGATTCCGATTGGACGTGTGTTAATGGCAGCTACCGGCAAGACGAGCACGGATGCGAATCAAGATTTTCTTACTTATGTAGAAGAACAGGCGATTCCGGTGCAGTATGTGGGCAGAAACGATGCACTTATCTTGGGTGAGGCAGAACTCGAAGTTCTGTGGGCACAGGAGGACCAGTTGGTGGTGCGCTTAAGCTATCAAGATTTCTCCATACTGTTTGCCGGTGACATTGCAAAGGAAACAGAGGATGCCTTGATACAGGCGTACGGGCAGACTTTGGAAAGTACGATTTATAAGCTACCGTATCTCCCGACGGAGCTTGTAACAAGCGATACCTTGCTAAGTTATGTGAACCCGAAGGTAGCAGTTAAGATGTGTAAGGCATTTGATGCACCGTGGGATTTACAGAAGCGGTTTAGCAATCGCCAGGTTCCGGTATACGGACCACGCTATGATGGAAACGTTGTCATTCAGACAGACGGAAGTCAGGTAGAGATAAGTTGTGATAAGGGTATAAGAGCATTTGCCAGTTAATAACCAATTTGGGACGTAGTAAAATTGCATTTTACTACGTCCCAAATTGACTTTAGGGGTGTCCCGTTTTGTAACTTTGCTTTATTTATTCTTATTTGCTTCGACTTCCGCCATCTTCATTGCGCGCACCTTGAGTGGCAGACCAAACAAGGTGATGAATCCGTCTGCATCGTGGTGGTCGTACAAATCACCGGTGGTGAAGCTTGCCAGTGACTCGTTGTACAGTGTGTATGGTGAAGTTGTACCGGCTTTGATGATATTTCCTTTGTAAAGCTTGAACTTCACTTCTCCGGTGATGTATTCCTGGGTAGAAGTGATGAAAGCTTGGATTGCTTCGCGGAGTGGTGTGAACCATTTTCCTTCGTATACGATCTGTGCAAATTTGTTGCCCATATCTTTCTTTACTTCTAATGTTGCACGGTCTAATACCAATTCCTCTAATTGCTGGTGAGCTTCGAGGAGAATCGTTCCGCCCGGTGTCTCATATACGCCGCGAGACTTCATTCCAACGACACGGTTCTCTACGATATCTACGATACCGATGCCGTGTTTTCCGCCGAGCTCGTTGAGCTTTGTGATAATCTCGGAAACTTTCATATTCTCGCCGTTGATGCTGGTCGGTACACCTTTTTCAAAGGTCATTGTTACGTATTCGCCTTCTTCCGGTGCTTTCTCCGGAGATACGCCGAGTACCAATAAGTTGTCATAATTCGGCTCCTGTGCAGGATCTTCCAACTCTAAACCTTCGTGGCTGATGTGCCATAAGTTACGGTCACGGCTGTAGCTGTGGCTTGCATCAAATGGGAGGAAGATGCCATGCTCTTCGCAGTATGCGATTTCGTCTTCACGAGACTGCATAGTCCAAACATCTGTCATTCTCCAAGGAGCAATAATCTTGAGGTCCGGAGCCAATGCTTTGATTCCAAGCTCAAAACGAATCTGGTCATTTCCCTTTCCGGTTGCGCCGTGGCAGATAGCAGTAGCGCCTTCTTTTCTTGCAACTTCTACAAGACGCTTTGCAATGACCGGACGAGCCATTGAGGTTCCGAGTAAGTATTTGTATTCGTAAACGGCATTCGCCTGTACGCAAGGCATAATGAAGTCGTCACAGAATTCGTCAATGATATTCTCGATATATAATTTGGAAGCGCCGGAAAGCTTTGCTCTCTCCTCTAATCCGTCCAATTCATCGCCCTGACCGCAATCGATACAGCAGCAGATTACTTCATAATCAAAGTTCTCTTTCAACCAAGGAATGATTGCCGTGGTGTCTAAACCACCGGAATACGCTAAAACTACTTTTTCTTTCATAAGGTATGTCCTCCTAAATCTATTTGCATTTTTCCAACACGCATACTATACTACCCTTTGTGCATAAAATCAAGTCAAAAATGAAAAAAGATGCATAAAAATTCATTGTTTGAAAAAAGTTGTATAAAAGACTTGCATTATATAGAAAAAATGTTTAAAATGCAGAATGGAAATAAAAACAAAATGGATATTGCATAATATGCATTGTGGATGTATAATTATGCAAATGAGTGCATAGAGAATAGATAGAGGAGACGACAGATGATTAAGGTAGGAATTATTGGTGCTACCGGATATGCAGGAAATGAACTGGTTCGTATCTTGCTGGGGCACAAAGAAGTAGAGATTAAATGGTTCGGTTCGCGCAGTTACATTGATAAGAAGTACTGTGAGGTGTACCAGAATATGTTTGAGCTTGTGGATGATGTCTGCTTGGATGATAATATGGAAGCGCTGGCAGAGGAAGTGGATGTGATTTTTACAGCAACGCCGCAGGGTTTTTGCGGTTCGTTGATGAATGAGAAGATTTTGTCTAAAGTAAGGATTGTAGATTTGAGTGCGGATTTTCGTATCAAGGATGTGGCTACTTATGAGAAGTGGTATGGCATTACCCACCAGAGTCCACAGTTTATCGAGGAGGCTGTGTACGGACTTTGCGAGGTGAACCGCGAGGCGGTAAAGCGTGCAAGACTTGTGGCAAATCCGGGCTGCTATACGACCTGTTCCATCTTGACTTTATATCCGCTTGCAAAAGAGGGACTGATTGAGATGGACAGCATTATTATTGATGCGAAGTCAGGAACTTCCGGTGCAGGGCGTGGTGCAAAGGTGGACAACCTGTTCTGTGAGGTTAATGAGAATATGAAGGCATACGGTGTGGCGACGCACAGACATACGCCGGAGATTGAGGAGCAGCTTGGCTATGCGGCAGGCGAGGAAGTGGTTCTGAACTTCACACCGCATTTGGTACCGATGAATCGCGGAATTTTGGCGACAGCTTATGCGAAGCTAAAGCCGGGCGTGACGGAGGAGCAGGTAAGAGCGGCTTACAACAAATATTATGCGAATGAGAAGTTTGTTCGCGTGCTGGAAAAAGGGGTTTGCCCACAGACCAAATGGGTAGAGGGCAGCAACTATGTGGATGTGAATTTTGTCATAGATGCGCGTACCAATCGTATTATCGCGATGGGTGCAATCGACAATCTGGTAAAAGGTGCTGCCGGACAGGCTGTACAGAATATGAACCTGATGTTTGGATTAGAGGAGACAGAGGGACTTAAGCTGGTTCCGATGTTCCCATAGGAAAGAGAGGATTTTGAAATATGAAGGTGATAGAAGGCGGCGTGACCGCAGCAAAAGGATATAAGGCGGCAGGAGTGGCTTCCGGTATTCGCAAGAAGGGCCGGGTGGATATGGCACTCATATACAGTGAGCTACCATGTAAGGCGGCGGGTACATTTACAACCAATGTCGTGAAAGCGGCTCCGGTGAAATGGGATCAGCAGATTGTAAAAGGAAGTGAGTATGCACAGGCGATTATTGTGAATTCGGGAATCGCAAATGCGTGTACGGGCGCAGAAGGTTATGGCTATTGTCGCGCGACAGCTGAAAAAGCGGCAGAGGTGTTCGGGATTCCAGCAGAGGCAGTCTTGGTGGGTTCAACCGGTGTGATTGGTGTGCAGCTTCCGATTGACAAAATTTGTGCAGGTGTAGATTTGTTAGCGGCAGCAGCCGAGAGCAGCATTGAGGCGGGTACGACTGCGGCAAAGGCGATTATGACGACAGATACCTGCAAGAAGGAGTTTGCAGTTGAGATAGAGCTGGGCGGTAAGACGGTTACCATCGGTGGTATGGCAAAGGGTTCGGGTATGATTCACCCGAATATGTGCACGATGCTGGGCTTTATTACGACGGACGCGGCGATTTCAAAGTCCGCCCTACAGAAAGCTTTGAGCGAGGATGTGCAGGATACTTACAATATGGTTTCTGTAGATGGAGATACTTCGACAAACGATACCGTGCTTTTGTTGGCAAATGGTATGGCGGGCAATCCAGAGATTGTGGAAGGAACAGAAGACTACAACACCTTCGTTGAGGCCTTGCATTTTATCAATGAAAGTCTTGCAAAGGCGATTGCCGGTGACGGAGAGGGCGCGACGGCCTTGTTTGAGGTCAATATCATTGGTGCAGAGTCAAAGGAACAGGCAGTGCTCCTTAGCAAGTCGATTGCCTGCTCGAATCTGACAAAGGCAGCGATTGCCGGACACGATGCGAACTGGGGTAGAATCCTTTGCGCGATGGGCTATTCCGGCGCACAGTTTGACCCGGAGAAGGTGGATTTGTTCTTTGAGAGTGCGGCAGGAAAGCTACAGATTGTAAAGGACGGAACGGCAGTTGATTACAGCGAAGAGAAGGCGACGGAGATTTTATCGCAGCCGCACGTGATTGCGACGGCAGACGTGAAGATGGGCGAGGCGAAGGCGACCGCTTGGGGCTGTGATTTGACACATGGCTATATTGATATCAATGCGGATTACCGCAGTTAGGAGCGTGGAGTATGAATCCGAATATGGAAAAATATCTGAGCAAGGCAGAGGTGCTGATTGAAGCATTGCCTTACATACAGCGGTTTAACCGCAAGATTATCGTTGTGAAATACGGCGGCAGTGCGATGGTGGACGAGGAGCTGAAAAAGCGCGTGATTGAGGATGTGACGCTTTTGAAGTTGGTTGGTTTTAAGCCGATTATCGTACACGGAGGCGGCAAGGAAATCAGCAATATGGTGAAGCGTCTTGGTATGGAGCCGAAGTTTATCAATGGTTTGCGTGTGACAGATGCGGAGACGATGGAAGTGGCAGAGATGGTACTGGGCAAGGTGAATAAGAGCCTGGTGCAGCTGGTGGAGTCGCTCGGTGTGCGTGCAATTGGTATCAGCGGTAAGGACGGTGGACTTCTTAAAGTAGAGAAGAAGTACTCGAACGGCGAAGATATCGGCTTTGTAGGGGAAGTGACGGAAGTAAATGCAGAGATTTTGCAGGATTTGTTGGAGAAGGATTTTCTTCCGATTATCTGCCCGATTGGTTTGGATGAGAATTGTCAGACTTATAATATCAATGCAGATGATGCGGCTTGCGCAATTGCGACAGCAATGCAGGCAGAGAAGCTTGCCTTCCTGACAGATATTGAAGGTGTTTATCGCGACCCGAAAGACCCGGAGACCTTGATTTCTGAGCTTTTGGTTTCAGAGGCAGAGGAGCTGATGCAGACAGGAAATATTGGTGGCGGTATGCTTCCGAAGTTGCAGAACTGCATCGATGCGATTGAAAAAGGGGTGTCTCGTGTCCATGTGCTGGACGGAAGAATCCCGCATTGCCTGCTTCTTGAAATCTTTACGAACAAGGGAATCGGCACGGCAATTCTGAAGGATGCCGGCGAGAAGTTTTACCACGAAGGGGAGTAAGAAAGCAGATGGAGAATCAATGGATACAGACAGCAGAGGCGGCGCTTCTGCACACCTATAACCGTTACCAACTGGTGTTGGAACGCGGCGAAGGTGCCTATCTTTATGATATAGAAGGAAAGAAATATCTCGATTTTGCAGCAGGCATTGCAGTCTGCTCTTTGGGGTATGGGCACCCGAAATACACAGAGGCTTTGCATGCGCAGATAGATGCGCTGACACATACCTCAAATTTGTTTTATTCGAAGCCGGTAGCGGAGGCAGCAGAGAAGCTTGTGCAGGCGTCGGGGATGGATAGAGTGTTCTTTACAAACAGCGGGACTGAGGCCATTGAAGGTGCGCTGAAGGCGGCAAGAAAATATGCCTACACCAAGCAAAGCGGCAGATATGAGTTCATTGCGATGCAGCATTCGTTTCACGGAAGAAGTATGGGTGCGGTTTCTGTGACAGGGAACGCACATTACAGAGAGGCATTTGAACCTTTGATTGGGGGCGTGAAGTTTGCGGAGTTTAACAATTTAGACAGCGTGCGCGCGCAGATTACCGACAAGACTTGTGCGATTCTTTTGGAACCGGTGCAGGGAGAAGGCGGTATCTATCCGGCAGAGGAGAGCTTTTTGAAAGGCTTGCGTGAGCTTTGCGATGCAAATGATATTCTCTTGATTTTTGATGAGATTCAGTGTGGTGTAGGACGTTGTGGCACGATGTTTGCTTGGCAGGGGTATGGTGTGAAGCCGGATATTCTTGCGATGGCAAAGGCGATTGGAAATGGTGTGCCGGTTGGCGCATTTGCAATGACCGAGAAGGTTGCGGCACAATCTTTGGTGCCGGGCGATCACGGAACGACCTACGGAGGGAATCCACTTGTCTGTATGGCGGTAAAGACGGTGCTGGATATTTTTGAGGAAGAACAATTGCTCTCACACGTGCAAGCGGTAGCTGCATATCTGGAAGAGCAGCTCGATGCTTTGGTGGCAAGCTATGACTGTATTGAAGCAAGGCGCGGAAAAGGGCTGATGCAGGGCTTAGTGCTTACGATTCCGGTTGGTGACGTCATTCAGAAGGCAATGGAGCAGGGGCTGATTACGATTTCTGCGGGAGGCAATGTGCTTCGTCTGGTTCCACCGCTTGTGATTACCAATACGCAGGTGGATGAATTTGTAGAGAAGTTAAAAGCGGCTTTGGATGCGCTGCTATAAATCGATGGAATAACACCCAATCATATGGATATACTTTCACTAGAAAATGTGAGGAGGTATGCAGATGATTGGGTTTTTGATTGCAATTTTATCGGGTGCCTGTATGGCAATACAGGGAGTGTTCAACACGCAGGTGACCAAGACGACAGGAATGTGGGTGTCCAACGGCTGGGTGCAGTTGACGGCATTTGCAGTCTGTGTGGGTGCTTGGCTGATAACCGGAAGAGACAGCATTGCGAGTATCGGAAAGGTGGAGCCAAAGTATGTGCTTCTTGGGGGTGTGATTGGTGCCTGTATCACTTGGACGGTCATTAAGAGTATCGGTGAATTGGGGCCGGCGAAGGCAACGCTTTTTATTATTACGGCGCAGATTTTGGTGTCGTATCTCATCGAAGTATTCGGGCTTTTTGGCGTGGAACAGCAGCCCTTTGAGTGGAAGAAGGTCATTGGTCTGGCGGCTGCGGTGATTGGAATTGTAATTTTTCAATGGGAGTCTTGATATTTGCCGGAAAATTCGTTAAAATGAGACTATCTAAGCATAGAGGGGTATCCATTTGAAAGAATGGAGGATGTATGCGTAGAAGCAAGATAGGAATGCTAGCGTTACTTTTGCTTTTGACAGCCTGCGGGGCGAAGGAAGAGGAGCAGCTTGCGCTTGCGCCGGTGGAAGAGCAGGCTGAGCTTGCTGCCGAAGAAGAGAAGACGCAGAAAAAGACGATTTTTGTCTATGTGTGTGGTGCAGTGCAGAGGCCCGGCGTGTATGAGCTCCCCGAAGGGAGCCGCGTGTATGAGGCGATTTTGCAGGCGGGCGATTTTACAGAGCAGGCAGCGCGCTGGCAGGTGAATCAGGCTGAGATTTTAGAAGACGAGAGCAGTATTTATGTGCCGACGGTAGAAGAAGCTGCGGCAGAGACAGCTGTGACCGGACAGTCTGCAAAAGAGAAAAAGGTGAATTTGAATACTGCCACGAAGGAAGAATTGATGACCCTGACGGGTGTCGGGGAGGCGAAGGCGGAGCAGATTATCCGTTATCGCAAGGAGCACGGAAGATTTCAAACGATTGAGGAGATTATGCAGATTTCCGGTATTAAGGAAGGGCTTTTCGAGAAAATCAAAGAGAATATTACAGTATAATAGGGGAGAAAAAGATGGGAAAAAGAATTTTGGTCGTGGATGACGAGAAACTCATTGTAAAAGGAATTAAGTTCAGTCTGATACAGGATGGTATGGAAGTGGATTGTGCGTATGACGGGGAGGAAGCGATGGAGCTTGCTCGTGCGAATAGCTACGATATGGTGTTACTTGACGTGATGCTTCCGAAGCTGGATGGCTTTGAAGTGTGCCAGCAGATTCGCGAGTTTTCTGAAGTGCCGATTTTGATGTTGACGGCTAAGGGGGATGATATGGATAAGATTCTGGGTCTTGAGTACGGCGCAGATGACTATATTACGAAGCCGTTTAACATCCTGGAAGTGAAGGCGAGAATCAAGGCCATTATGCGTCGTTCGGGAAAGAAAGAGCCCAAGAAGGATGAGAGTCATCTGATTATCAAGCACGGTATGAAGATTGACAGGGAAAGCCGCAGAGTTTTTGTGGATGATGTGGAGATGAACCTGACAGCAAAGGAGTTCGACTTGCTTGAGATTTTGGCGACCAACCCAGACAAGGTATACAGCAGAGAACAGCTTTTGAATCTGGTTTGGAAGTATGAGTATGCAGGGGATGCGCGTACGGTAGATGTACATATTCGACGTTTGAGAGAGAAGATTGAGACACAGCCGAGCAACCCGAAGTATGTATTTACGAAGTGGGGAGTGGGTTACTATTTTAAGGGATAAAAAGAAGTCGAGAGGCAAATTTTTAAAAAGTTTTTGGTTTCGAATTGTTGTGCTGCTTATCTTGGTAAGCAGCATCCCTTGTTTTGCCATAAAAGAGACGATTTTACAGAAGTATGAGGATCGTGCAGTGGCGTGGCGTATTGCGGAGATTCAGAATCAATGTACGATTCTCAGCAACCGACTTGGCACGATGGATTATCTACAGAATCCGAATTCGGATGTTATCGATGCTGAGCTTTCTCAGATTTCCAATATCTATGACGGACGTGTGTTGGTTGTGGATGAGGATTACCATATTGTGAAAGATACCTTTGGTGTGGAGGAAGGAAAGACCATTGTCTCTTCGGATGTCATTGCCTGCTTTGCGGGCGTCGGCACGAGTTATTACAATGAAGACCAGAGATATATCGAGATTACCACACCGATTGTGGAAAAGCACGGAGATAAGAGTGTGGTAAAGGGCGTGATTCTTGTCAGCATTTCCACAGATGTCATCGCAGATACGCTGGCGGAGATGTCGGATAAGGCCAATCTTTTGTTTGTGATGTTGATGATTGTCATCGCCGTAGTTGGAATTTATGTGGCAAGCAGGATGACAGCGCCGCTGAATCAGATTGCGCATACCATTGAGGAGATTACAGAAGGGTATGACAATGATGAGTTGCAGGTGGATAGCTATGTGGAGACACAGCGGATTTCCGAAGCATTTAATAAGATGCGGAATCGTATGAAGGTGTTGGATGATTCGCGGCAGGAATTTGTGTCGAATGTGTCGCACGAGTTGAAGACGCCGCTTACCTCGATGAAGGTACTGGCGGATTCTTTGCTTTCCCAAGAAGAGGTTCCGGCGGAGTTGTACAAGGAGTTCTTGACAGATATTACGGAGGAGATTGAGCGTGAGAATAAGATTATCACGGACTTGCTTTCGCTTGTGAAGATGGACAGGACCTCGACGGATATCAATGTGAAAGCGGAGAATATCAATGATTTGATAGAGAGGAATTTGAAACGTCTGCGCCCGATTGCGGCACAGCGCAATATTGAGCTGGTGTTTGAGAGCTTCCGACCCGTGACGGCGGATGTCGATGAGGTGAAGCTGTCGCTTGCGATTTCCAACCTTGTGGAGAATGCGATTAAGTATAACAAGGAGGACGGTTGGGTGCAGGTGTCCCTGAATTCCGACCACAAGTATTTCTATGTGAAGGTGGAGGATTCCGGTATGGGGATTCCACAGGAATCGCTGGACCATATTTTTGAACGTTTTTATCGTGTGGACAAGTCGCATTCACAGGAGATTAGTGGAACGGGACTTGGCCTTGCCATTGCGCGCAATGCGATTGTTACCCATCGAGGTGCGATTAAGGTACACAGCGAGGAAGGTGTGGGGACTACCTTTACCGTACGCATTCCGCTGAATTATATTGCATAAGGAGGAACCATATGAAAAAGAAGATAGGCGTGTTCCTCTTGCTTCTTTTTGGGGCGGTGCTCAGCGCTTGTGCCAAAGAAGCTGTGGGAACGAAGATAGATTGTTATTATGTAAATTTAGAGGGGAATGTCCTTTTACAGGAGGAATACCTGTTGCAGGAAGATGGCGGTGAGAAAGCGGTGGAAGAGCTTTTGCAGGCACTTGCAAAGCCACAGGATGCAAGTGTGATGCAATCAGCGATTCCAAAGGAGGTTAAGCTGCTGGAATATGAGCTTGACCGAAGTCGTTTGCATTTGACTTTTGAGGAGAGCTATCTGGAGCTTCCAAAGAGTCAGGAAGTGCTATTGCGAGCCGCAGTGGTACAGACGCTGGTGCAGATACCGGAGATTGGGTATGTGTCTTTCTATGTGGAAGACCAGCCGCTGCTTGACAGCTCTGGGATACCGATTGGACAGATGAATGCCGGTGATTTTGTACAGAACACAGGAAGCTCATTGAAATCTTATCAGACGACGGATTTGCGCTTGTATTTTGCAAATAAGGATGGCACAAACTTAAGTGAAGAGCTGCAAAGTGAGGTGCGATATAACATCAATACTTCTATTGAGAAATTAGTGATGGAGAAGTTGATGAAGGGAAGTAATTCCGACAAGCGCAAGGGCACGATTCCAGATACGGTTTCCTTGATTGGTGTTTCGGTGAAGGATGGCATCTGTTATGTGAACTTCGATTCCAAGTTTTTGACGGACGGTTATAATCAGAAGCCGGAGGTGGCAATTTATTCGATTGTCAATTCCATTATTGCGAACGGGAATGCAACACGGGTTCAGATTTTGGTGGAGGGCTCAAAGGATGTCACTTATATGAACAGTGTTGATTTGCGTGAGCCTTTGTCATGGAAGTCCGGTTTATTGGAGGACTAAGCTTATGAAAAAAAGGCCGTTGTGCTTTTTGTGTCTGGCCTTTCTGATAGTCGAAGGTATTGTGCTTTGGATATTGGGCGGGGACCGTGTGAAAGTCCCCGCTAATTCTATCTTTTCCGTGATGGAAGAGGGCGAGTCCAAAAGCGCAGTCGTTGTGCAAGGTCAGATTTACAAGAAAGAATACACATCAAAGAATCAAGTATTATATCTGAAAGAGAATTCCATTACATCTGAGAAAAATTCTTACTATGAATCCAAATTGATTGTTTATGATGCGAGCTTTACAGAGCTTGCAATTGGCGAGTGTATAAAATTTACAGGGAGATTGCAATGCTTTGAGGGTGCGAGAAATCCCGGAAATTTTGATAGAAAAGTGTATTATGCAAAGCAAGGCATTTATGGCTCTGCGCAGGTAGAGGACATAACAGGTGTGTCGAAAAGTTCAAAAATAGTCCAAAATGGACTATTTGAATTGCGGGAAAAGTGGAAGACTTTGCTGTATGAGACGATGAGTGAGGAAAATGCCCCTGTGCTTGCGGCGATGCTTTTGGGTGTGCGTACAGACCTTTCTGAAGACAGTCGGGAGCTCTATCAAAAAAGCGGGATTTCTCATACTTTGGCAATTTCCGGTCTACATATTTCTCTTATCGGGCTTGGCATCTATCAGCTTCTGCGAAAGCTGGGGATGAGGTTTGCTGTGGCAGGCTTCGCTTCTTTGGCGGTGTTGGGGACTTATGTGCTGATGATTGGCTTTTCTGTGTCGGTGATGCGGGCCTTTTTGATGCTTCTTTTGCGCATAGGAGCAGACCTTGCAGGACGGAGCTATGATTTGGCGACAGCCTTGCTTGTCTCGGCGGCAGCAACCATTATGTATGAGCCTTTGTATTTGACGGATGCCGCGTTTTTGCTTTCTTATGGAGCGATTCTGGGGATTTTGCTTGTGAAGGATGTCTCTGCAAGCTTTGCGGTACAATTGTTTTTGTTTCCGATGCTGCTTTGGTTCTATTTTGAAATCCCGCTGTATGCAATGTTTTTAAATTTACTGGTCGTTCCTTTGATGGCACCGGTTTTGTGTCTCGGGATTTTTGGAAGTATGACTTCACTTTTCTGGGCACCGTTTGGAAAGCTTATGTTTCGGCTTTGCGATTGGCTGTTGACCTTCTTTGCGCTTATGGGTGAGACCAGTATGAAGCTTCCCGCCTCCAGACTTGTGTTTGGAAGGCCGAGTGTTTGGGAGCTTGCTCTTTACTATGTGCTTTTGCTGTGGGGCTTGTGGTGGTTAAGGCGCAAGAAGCGAGGCAGAAGCTTGCGCATCCTGTGCGTGGTCGGATTTTTGCTTTTCTCTTGTGTTTTGTTTTGGAAGCCGCCGAATGGAAAACTCCAGATTGCAATGCTTGATGTGGGGCAGGGAGACTGCATTTTTGTGCGAGGACCCAAAGGAGAGAGCTATCTGATAGATGGAGGCAGCAGTGATGTCAAAGAGGTGGGCAAGTATCGAATTGAGCCCTTTTTAAAATCAAAGGGAGTCGGCAGCTTGGAGTATGTCTTTGTCTCTCACGGAGATGGCGACCATTGCAATGGGATTGCAGAGTTGCTCACGAGGCAGCGATTTGGGGTGAAAATTCAGAGATTGGTGTTGCCTGCAAATTATGGGGAGAGCGAGGAATTGTTACGGCTTGCAAGGCTTGCACAAGCGCAGTCGGTTGCGGTGCTACAGATGCAGGCTGGTGAGTGTGTGACGGCAGGAGAACTTCGTCTTTCTTGTCTGCAACCGGAGAGAACAGCCGGACTTTCGGACAATGAAGGCTCTATGGTGCTAGAACTTTCTTTCCGAAATTTTCAAATGTTGTTTACCGGTGATGTGGAAGGCAAGGGGGAGGCTTTGCTTTGCGAGAATGGGGAGCTTGGTGCGTATGATGTCTTGAAGGTGGCGCATCACGGCTCAAAGAATGCAAGTTCCGAAAGCTTTTTAGGACGGGTTAGACCAAAGATAGCATGGATTTCTGCCGGACAGGACAATGTTTATGGGCACCCGCATAAGGAATGCTTGTTGCGACTGCAAAAAGTGGGGAGTAAAATCTATCAGACAGCAAATTTTGGCGCAATTCAGTTGGAAACTGACGGAGATTTCATTGACATTTTGCCGTCTTGCCTTTAGACTAAAAGGGATATAGATAAAAGAAAGGTGTGCCGTGATGAAGAGTCTGAATGAAGATTTAAAGACGGGACAATTAAAGAAGGTATATTTGCTTTACGGCGAAGAGGCATATCTGAAGCGCCAGTATCGAGATAAGCTGCAAGAGGCTCTCGTTTCGGCAGAGGACAAGATGAATTTTGCCCGCTATGAGGGAAAGCATATCCCGGTGGGTGAGGTCATTGATTTGGCGGAGACTTTGCCGTTCTTTGCCCAGCGGCGACTGATTGTGCTGGAGGACAGTGGCTTTTTTAAGAGTGCCACACCGGAGCTTGCGGATTATTTGAAGGAGATGCCGGAGACGACGGCGATGCTGTTCGTGGAGAGTGAGGTTGACAAGCGCAGTAAGCTTTACAAGGCTGTGCAGAGTGTTGGGCGTGCAGTGGAGCTTTCGAAGCAGGATGAGGCGATGCTGCTTCGCTGGATTGCAGGCAGTGTGAAGCGGGAAGGGAAGCAGATTTCCGAGCATACCATCCGCCATTTTCTGGGAAAAGTGGGCACGGATATGGAGAACATCCAGAAGGAATTGGAGAAGCTCTTTTGTTATACGCTGGGGCGAGAGGCGATTACTGTAGAGGATATCGAGGAGATTTGTACGACGCAGGTGACCAATCAGATTTTTGATATGGTGAATGCGGTGGCGGAGAAGCGCCAGCGCAAGGCTTTGGAGTATTATTACGATTTGCTCGCGCTCAAAGAGCCTCCGATGCGCATTTTGTTTTTGTTGACCAGACAGTTTAAGCAGCTGCTGGAAGTCAAAGAGATGGACAAGAAGGGCTATGCGAGGAAGGATATTGCCGCGAAGGTCGGTTTGCATCCGTTTATCGTGGGCAAGTATCAGGAGCAGGCGAGGGCATTTTCGTCGAAGGCATTGAGAAAGATTTTGGAAGAGAGCGTGGAGCTGGAGGAGTCTGTGAAGACCGGGACGCTCACAGATACGCTTGGCGTAGAGCTCTTTTTGATGAAATATTCTGCGAAGCAGAACTAGGAGGAAGAAAAGTGGCAGGAGTAGACCAGAGTAAGATTCGGAATTTTTGTATTATTGCGCATATTGATCACGGAAAGTCGACCTTAGCAGACCGTATCATTGAGAAGACAGGACTTTTGACAAGCCGTGAGATGCAGGCGCAGGTGCTTGACAATATGGACTTGGAAAGAGAGCGTGGGATTACGATTAAAGCACAGGCGGTGCGTATTGTGTATCAGGCAAAGGATGGGGAGGAGTATATTTTTAACCTCATTGATACACCGGGACATGTGGACTTTAACTATGAGGTTTCGCGTAGTCTTGCGGCTTGTGACGGGGCGATTCTTGTGGTAGATGCGGCGCAGGGTGTGGAAGCACAGACGTTGGCGAATGTCTATTTGGCATTAGACCACGACTTGGATGTATTTCCGGTTATCAACAAGATTGATTTGCCGAGTGCAGACCCGGACCGTGTCATCGAGGAAATCGAGGACGTGATTGGTATTGAGGCAATGGATGCACCGCGCATTTCTGCGAAGGTAGGATTGAATATTGAGGAGGTATTGGAGCAGATTGTGGAAAAGATACCGGCGCCGACCGGTGATGCAGATGCACCGCTTCAGGCATTGATTTTTGACTCGCTCTACGATTCTTATAAGGGAGTCATTGTGTTCTGCCGTATCAAAGAGGGAAGTGTGAAGAAGGGCACGAATATTAAGATGATGGCAACCGGAGCGACGGCAGAGGTTGTAGAGGTTGGATATTTTTGGCGCAGGGCAGTTTATCCCTTGTGAGGAGCTTTCTGCCGGTATGGTAGGCTATATTACAGCGAGCTTGAAGAATGTAAAAGACACTCGCGTGGGTGATACGGTGACGGATGCGAACCGCCCGTGCGACAAGCCGCTTCCGGGCTATAAGAAGGTACAGCCGATGGTTTACTGTGGTATGTACCCGGCGGACGGCGCGAAGTATCAGGATCTTCGTGATGCGCTGGAAAAGTTGCAGCTGAATGATGCGGCCCTGCACTTTGAACCGGAGACTTCGATTGCACTTGGCTTTGGCTTCCGCTGTGGATTCTTAGGGCTTTTGCATTTGGAGATTATTCAAGAGCGTCTGGAACGTGAGTACAATTTGGACCTCGTGACGACAGCGCCGGGCGTTGTGTATAAGGTGCACAAGACCAATGGTGAGGTCATTGAACTGACCAACCCATCGAACCTCCCGGAGCAGACCGAGATTGATTATATGGAAGAGCCGATGGTGAAGGCAGAGATTATGGTGACTTCCGAATTTATCGGCGCCATTATGGATTTGTGCCAAGAGAGACGAGGCATTTATCAAGGGATGGAATACATCGAGGAGACACGTGCGGTCTTACATTACCACCTGCCGCTTAACGAGATTATTTATGATTTCTTCGATTCCTTAAAGTCCCGCTCTCGCGGATATGCATCTTTCGACTATGAGATGCTTGGATATGAGAAATCAGAGCTTGTGAAGCTGGATATTCTGATTAACAAAGAAGAAGTGGATGCCCTGTCCTTTATTGTGTTTAGTGGCAGCGCTTATGAGCGCGGACGCAAGATGTGCGAGAAGCTCAAAGATGAGATTCCAAGACACCTGTTTGAGATTCCGATTCAGGCAGCGGTCGGAAGCAAGATTATTGCCAGAGAGACTGTAAAGGCGATGCGCAAGGACGTGCTTGCGAAGTGTTATGGCGGCGATATCTCCCGTAAGAGAAAGCTGCTTGAAAAACAGAAAGAAGGAAAGAAGCGTATGCGCCAAATCGGAAATGTAGAGATTCCGCAGAAGGCGTTTATGAGCGTGTTGAAGCTGGATGAGAACTAGTTAAACTTTTAACAGGGGACGTAGTAAAATTGCATTTTACTACGTCCCGGATTGAAGTTTGCCCTGTCCCAGATTGAAAATTTTGGAGTGTTGTTGTGAAGAGAGAATTAGAATTATATATACATATCCCTTTCTGCGTGAAAAAGTGTGCATACTGTGATTTTCTGTCAGCACCGGCGGATGAAGAGACGTGTGGGCGGTATGTGGATGCGCTGGTACAAGAGATTGAAACATATCGAGAAAGTCAGCCTGACGATTGTATCGTCACCACAATTTTCTTTGGTGGAGGGACGCCTTCTATTTTGACTGTTGAGCAGATGAGCCGAGTGATGCGGGTTCTCTCAGATGTGTTTACGCTTGCTGAAGATGCGGAGATTAGTATTGAGGCAAATCCGGGTACAGTTACAAGGGAAAAATTAGAGACGTATAGGCAGCTTGGCGTGAATCGCATCAGTTTTGGACTGCAATCAACAGATAAGGAAGTCTTGCAGATTCTCGGGCGAATTCACAGCTATGAAGAGTTTGTCGAGAGTTATCAATTGGCAAGAGAGTGTGGTTTTGATAATATCAATGTGGATTTGATGTCTGCCATTCCCAAACAGACAATTGCAAGCTGGGAGCGGGATTTGGCGCGTGTTGTTGCATTGCAGCCGGAGCACATTTCTGCATACAGTCTGATTATTGAAGACAACACCCCGTTTGCGCAAGTTTATGGAGAGGGCGCCGAAGGTGAGCGAGAACTTCCGACAGAGGAAGAGGAGCGGCAAATCTATCGGAGAACGAAAGAAGTGTTAGAGGCAGCAGGCTATCATAGATATGAGATTTCCAATTATGCAAAGGCAGGAAAGGAATGCAAGCATAATCTGGGGTATTGGGAGCGTAAGAATTATTTGGGGCTTGGACTTGGTGCGGCAAGTCTGCTCGACAATGTGCGCTTTAAAAATACGGATTCTCTTTCCTTATATTTGGAGAAGGCAAAGCAACCGAAGATGATGCGAGAGGATAGAGAAGAGCTTTCTATGACGGAACAGATGGAAGAGACAGTGTTTCTTGGTTTGCGCAAGATGCAGGGACTTGCTGTTTCGGATATTCGTAAGCAGTATGGTCGGGTGTTTGAAATCCGCTATGGCGAGAATGTTAAGCGGATGGAGGCAGAAGGTATGGTTTTGGTGGAAGATGATTATCTCAAATTGAGTGAAAATGGAATCGATGTTAGCAATTATGTGTTTGCGGAGATTTTACGTTGAGTTTTACTGCATTCCAAATTGAAGAAAGTGGTTGACAAACAGGATGATAGTTGCTAAGATATAAAAACAGAACGCACTCTGTTTTTTGAAAGGAGTCAGATAAATGATGAGAAAACAAGTGATTTCGATATTAGTAGAGAACAATGCGGGTTTGCTTGGACGTGTAGCCGGACTGTTTAGCAGGCGAGGTTATAACATTGACAGCATTACTTGCGGCACGACGACAGATGAGTCGATTGCAAGAATTACCGTTGTTGCACAGGGTGATGAGCAGAGCCTTGCACAGATTCGCAAGCAGGTTGCGAAGCTGGAAGAGGTGATGGAGGTCAAGGTGTTGGAGGACGGGCTGTCTGTTTGCAGAGAGTTGATTATGGTGCAGGTAAAGGCAGATGCGACGCAGAGAGCAGAGATTGTGTCGCTTGCGGATATTTTCCGTGCGAAGATTGTGGACGTGGAAGTGGATTCTCTGATGTTGGAGATGACCGGAACGCAGTCAAAGGTGGAGGCTTTCTTGGATTTGCTTTCGACCTACGAGATTCTGGAGCTTGCAAGAACCGGTATCACAGGTTTGGCAAGGGGCGGAAAAGAAGCAAAGATGTTTGAGGATGACTAAGTATCCTTTAACTATAAAGTATGTAATGAAATTTTAGGAGGAATGGAAAGATGCAGAGAATTTTTTATCAGGAGGATTGTAACTTATCCTTGTTGGAAGGAAAGACCATCGCAGTGATTGGTTACGGTAGTCAGGGACACGCACATGCACTGAACGCAAAGGAGTCTGGCTGCAATGTCATCATCGGTCTTTACGAAGGAAGCCGTTCATGGGATAAGGCTGTAAAGCAGGGATTTGAAGTTTACACAGCAGCAGAGGCTGCAAAGAAGGCAGACATCATTATGATTTTAATCAATGATGAGAAGCAGGCAAAGTTATACAAGGAAGATATCGAGCCGTACTTAGAAGAAGGAAATATGTTGATGTTTGCACACGGTTTCAACATTCACTATGGATGCATTAAGCCGCCGAAGAACGTAGACGTTACGATGGTTGCTCCAAAGGGACCGGGACATACAGTAAGAAGTGAGTACCAGGCTGGTAAGGGTGTTCCATGTTTGGTTGCAGTAGAGCAGGACGCTTCGGGAAAGGCTTTGGATATGGCATTGGCTTACGCGCTTGCAATTGGTGGGGCAAGAGCCGGTGTGCTTGAGACAACCTTCCGTACAGAGACAGAGACAGACCTTTTCGGTGAGCAGGCAGTACTTTGCGGTGGTGTTTGTGCATTGATGCAGGCAGGTTTCGAGACTTTGGTAGAGGCAGGATATGATGAGAGAAATGCATATTTCGAGTGTATCCATGAGATGAAGCTGATTGTAGATTTGATTTACCAGAGTGGTTTCGCAGGTATGCGTTATTCCATTTCAAACACAGCTGAGTATGGCGATTATATCACCGGACCGAAGATTATCACAGAAGAGACAAAGAAAGCAATGAAGAAGATTTTGGCAGATATCCAAGATGGCTCTTTTGCAAAAGAGTTCTTGCTTGATATGTCAGATTCTGGAAAGCAGGTACACTTTAACGCAATGAGAAAGTTAGCTGCTGAGCATCCGTCAGAGAAGGTCGGAGAAGACATCAGAAAGCTTTACAGCTGGAACAACGAAGAAGACAAATTCATCAATAACTAATTCAAGAAAAAGGGGCTGTTGCAGAATCGCAACTAAGCCGCACAGGGACTCGG
>JAXJPN010000076.1:0-2421 GCA_036311625.1 Faecalimonas sp. | reverse complement strand
GTCCTGTATTGAAAAACAATGCATTTCCTACGGTTGTCTCTCCGCTTAATGCTGCGCGGGCTGCCTTGTAGCAAGAGCTCGGAATTTTTCCCGACTGCATAATGCGGTCCAGCTTTCCTGTCATGGCAGGTGTAAACTGTCCTTTTTGATAAATTACGGAGCGGATGTTGTTTGGAAAACGCTTGCTGGCTACGCGGTTCATAACCACTGCTCCGACGCCAACCTTTCCTTTGTATGGCTGATTTCCTGCCTCACAGTAAATCAATGCTGCCATCATCTTCTCTATACTTTTGTTTTCAATCTTCTTTGCCTTTGTTGTGCCGTTCGCACACACAACGTCTGCGCGTTCCGCCGCGTCTAACTCAGCGTACAGATTTTTTGTCTTTACATATCCTTTTACAGATCCGGATTTGACCTTGGTCCAGGTCTTTCCTTCTTTCACAATCTCAAGTACTGTGTTCTTATAAATCTCACCTACTGCATAGTTTGTAGATTTCGATCCATAGATATAAGCTTTCTTGTTTGTCTTCGGCAAAGCCCTTCCTTGCCATTCTACTAAATTGCTTGCCACTTCCGCCAACTTGCTGATTTCTTCCATCTCTGCCGAAAGTAGTGCTCCTTCTGTTTCATAAGTGATTGGTTGTACTGCCTGAGCTTCTGATCGTGGACTTGCAGCCAATGTTTCGAACTCGGCTGTAA
This sequence comes from Faecalimonas sp., assembly GCA_036311625.1. Taxonomy (GTDB): domain Bacteria; phylum Bacillota; class Clostridia; order Lachnospirales; family Lachnospiraceae; genus Faecalimonas. The sequence continues at coordinate 1,722 of JAXJPN010000076.1, read as the reverse complement.
ACGTAAGTAATGCGGCAATCGCAAGACCTACTACCCTTCTCTTGTTCCCAAAAATCATATTAACCTCCTGAATGAACTTTGTAACACCTGCATCTGTTACATATTATACGCAACTGATGCATTTTTATTACATTTTGTTACAAAATTGTTACGTTTTTCACGTCAACTGGCATATTAGCATTGATTTTTAGGAATGTCAAGCCTTTTTTTAAATTTTTTATCTGCGCTGTCGCGCTACTTCAAACATGAAAACGGTTGCAGCAACCGCCGCATTGAGTGATTCTACCTGACCTTGCATTGGAATTTTCACCCGGATATCTGCCGCGTTTGCGACCTCCTCCCGGAGACCGTTTCCTTCATTTCCAATTAAGATGGCCGTCCCGGTCTGATAATTCTCCAAATCGTAGGAACGCTCCCCCTCCAAATGAGCTGCATAGGAAAGAATTCCTTGATTTTTCAAGGTTTTTAGCAATTTTAGCAAATCCTCCACATAGATGACCGGCATCCGGTAGATCGAGCCCATCGTGGAGCGAATCGTCTTCGGATTGTAGATATCCACACTCTCTTTGCTCAAAAATACAGCGTCCACGCCGGCGCCTTCCGCAGTCCTTACAATCGTTCCCAAATTTCCCGGGTCTTGAAGGTTGTCCAGAATGATAAAATGCGGATTTTTTATTTCAAAAATTTTTTCCAAATCGTATTTTTTTTGTCTCACAATACACAAAATTCCCTGGGGAGTTTTCGTGTCAGACACGCGAGAAAAAACAGAATCGGAAAGGATTTCCACGTCAAAATCACGCAAATCCTGAACGAGTTTCTTCCTATTATAAAGGGACTCTGAAATATACACTTTTTCCACCCGTTCTTTCGGTACTTCCGAAAACATTCGAAGCCCCTCTACCAAAAACACTTTTTCTTCGTTTCTGGCCTTACTTTTTTTCTGCAATTGCAACAGTCTTTTCACCTGTGGATTGCTCGTACTTGTAATCATCTTTGCCTCATTCCTCAAACTTTCTTACACCTTAAAACGGTATCCAACGCCCCAAATTGTCTCGATATACTGTGGTTTTGATGTGTCAAACTCAATCTTCTCACGGATCTTCTTAATGTGGACCGTCACCGTTGCGATGTCGCCCAGAGCCTCCATATCCCAGATTTTCCGGAACAACTCATCCTTCGTGTATACATGATTTGGATGGGAGGCGAGAAAGGTTAGTAAATCAAATTCTTTTGTCGTGAGTGTTTTTTCCTCCCCATTGATCCAAACGCGTCTTGCCGTCGTGTCGATTTTTAACCCGCGAATCTCGATGACTTTGTTTTCCTCCACCGCGCTTCCCACTAAACGCTCATATCTGGCCATGTGTGCCTTGACCCTCGCCACCAGCTCACTTGGGCTAAACGGTTTTGTCATATAGTCATCTGCACCCAGGCCAAGACCGCGAATCTTGTCCACGTCTTCTTTTTTGGCAGACACCATTATAATAGGAATATTCTTCTCCTCGCGCACCTGACGACAGATCTCAAAACCATCGACCTTCGGGAGCATCAGATCCAATATAATCAGATCGAACTCCTCATTTATGGCTTTCTGCAAGCCCTCTGCTCCATCGCTTGCCACCTCGACCTCGAAGCCGCTCAGCTCCAAATAGTCCCGTTCCAGCTCCGCAATGGAAATCTCATCCTCCACAATCAATATTCTACTCATTTGCCGACACCTCCTGG
>JAXJPN010000075.1:0-4673 GCA_036311625.1 Faecalimonas sp. | reverse complement strand
GTACAGTAGGTTCTGGTGTTGTTAAGAACATCATTGAATAATCTGCGCGTAAGCAACGAGAGGCAACAAGACAGATAGGAACTCAGGGAAATTTATTTCCCTGAGTTTTTTGTTTTTATTTATGACTCAACAACAAATTATATGCGAAAAAGAAAAAATATGTTATACTTCTACGTGTAAGACATATATATTGACACAAATTACTGAGGACAAAGAATATGGGACAACATATAAAAGAGCTAGAGAAGATATTTGAAGAAGCCAACAGAACATTTATAAGCAAAAATGGGATGTTATTTGAAACGCGTGTGTCGGAAAGGACTTTATGTGGGGCTTTGATGATAGAAGTATACGAGGCGTTAAAGGAGACGGAGTATGCTGATTACTTTGTTGATGTCGAGTATAACAGGAATGTTGGAGGCAGATTAAAGACTATAAAAAAGACGATTCAGGGTCCGCAGGAGCAAATCATACCAATAAGTTGCGATTTAATCGTACATAGCAGAGGACAAAATGTACGCAAGGATAATCTGATTGCATTAGAGATGAAAAAATCGACTGCAAGGCAAGTGAACAAAGACAAGGATAGAATTCGACTTGTGTGTTTGACAAAAAGTGTGAAGCAGGATATTTTGACCTGCGGTCCAGTATTGCCGGAGCATGTTTGTGGGTACAGTTTGGGCATATATTATGAGATTGATTTTAAAAGAAGGAGCATTCTCATAGAGTATTATATGGAAGGTAATTGTTATTTTTCATATGAGATGGAGATATAGTTTTACCAGATGCTAATGATACCCCCCAATTATACGGAGGGACAACGCTACCTATGCGTATGCTAAACTATCCATATACAACACAACGATTTAAAACGGAGGATACCCTTATGAACAACAAACGTTATGCCATCTACGGCGCAGGTTCACTTGGCACAGTGCTTGGCGCTTACATCACAAAAAATGGAGTTGCAATCGACTTAATTAACCGCAACAGAGCGCATGTAGAAGCGCTGAAGACAACCGGTGCACATATTACTGGAACGGTTGAGATGACAGTTCCGGTCAATGCCATGACACCGGATGAGATGAGTGGAAAATACGATGTCATTCTTCTGATGACAAAGCAGCTCTTTAACAAAGAAGTAGTGACGATGTTGAAAGACTATTTGACGGAGACTGGTGTAATTGTGACCTTGCAAAACGGTCTGCCGGAGCCGCAAATTGCAGAGATTGTCGGTGCAGAGCACACCATCGGTTGCGTGGTAGAGTGGGGTGCAACGCTGTCGGCACCGGGAGAGTGTACGCTTACCAGCGAGCCGGAGGGCTTATCGTTCCATATGGGTAAGATGGATGGAATTACGGATGAGCAGTTTGCGATGGTGAAGGATTTGCTTGAAAAGATGTGTCCGGTACATGAGGAAGAGAACTTGCTTGGTGCGCGATGGTCGAAGCTTCTCATCAATGCGACGTTCTCAGGACTTGGAACAGTGGTGGGCGGCGTGTTTGGTGACGTTTCGGAAAATAAGAATGCGAAGAAAGTAGCAGTTCGTTGTATGAAGGAATGTATCGATGTAGGACATGCGACAGGCGTGACATTTGCACCGGTGCAGGGCAAGAATATTGTGGGCTTATTCTACTATAAAGGAGCGGCAAAACGTACTTTTGCACAGCTTTTACTTCCGATTGCTATGAAGAAGCACAGAACCATTGAACCGTCGATGTTGCAGGATTTAAAGAAGGGTAAAGCTTGTGAGATTGATTCCATCAATGGCATCGTGTGCGAGTGCGGAAAGCAATACGGTGTTCCGACTCCAATCAATGACAAGATTGTAGAAGTTATTAAAAAGATTCAAGATGGTGAGTTGAAGGCAGAGCCAAGTAACATTCATCTGTTCGACGGATTACTTTGACTAGATAGGGAATCACAATTGTAGATGTCAATTGTGATTCCCTTTTGGTTCCAAATCATTTCTTCGCAATCTTATTCAGTTGCTCATTCAGTGCCAGGAGCTGTTCCTTTGTGGTCTTCAGCCCTCCGACGCTCATGAGGCTGGTCATACGCAGGACGGTAAAGCCACCCATCATCTGCATCATTTCAGGTGTCAGTTCCATTTCTGCCATCATTCCGTCATGGCTTGCGTTTTTGGTCAAGCCTTCGAAGAACTCAGCGAATAGCACCTTTCCTGCTTCGGTTGCCATAATATCGCCAATTTTATCATTCAGAGAGAAGCGGCCTTCCGGCGCCTCGACATCAAACCAATTCAGAATCGCTCCTTTTTCTTTCAAGCGATAGTTCTCGTTAAACTGTTTTACTTTCAAAATCATACTTTCGTCTGTGCAGTTTCCGGCGACAGCCCGCAGATGGGTTTCGCCTTCATTTGGCACATCAAAATAGAAGAAGTGGACATCGCTTGTTTGCTTTCCTAAGCTTTTGCCATTGGCAAAGAGTTCTACCTCCGGCTGGTTGGAATAGACAGTTACCTTTGTTACGTCTTCCACGCGGTCAGTATAGCGCTTGCCGCAGATGTGAACAAACGGGTCATCCGAAAGCCAAGCTTTGTATGCGTAGAAGGCATCCTTCTTATATTTGCGGTCAAAGGTTATCAGTCCCTTATGGTTCTGTCCGTTTTCTCCGCCTTCATTTCTGGCGTCTGCACCGAAGTCAAACATATTCCAGACATGGGTTGCCCAGAGATATTTTCGGCTAAATAATTGTTTGATTAGTTCCTCGTGATAGTAGGCCTGATATTCTTCAGTGTAATCTCCCTGTGTGGGTTCAGAGCTGTGCCAGTTCAGTGCTTCACAGCCGTATTCGCTGCACCCGATGGGAATGTTCGGGTATTTTTCGTGGAAGGAATCAAACCAAGGTCCGTTCATCGAGGTGTCACCGCCGTACCAACCGAAATAGTGGTTATAGGAAACGGTATCTGGAATTTGGATATATGAGTCGTCCATGCTGCACATACTCACAGCCGCAATGGTAGTGAGACGTGTCGAGTCCATTTCGTGGCACAAATGATTTAACAGCCTGTGATTTTCCAGCAAGTCCTCCGAGCTGCCTTTCATTGTAATCTCATTTGACAATCCCCAAACGACAATGGATGGGTGGTTGTAATTCTGAACAATCAACTCTTTCATTTGTGAAAAGGTGTTCTCTCTACCCTTTGGCATATGAGAGGAGATATATGGGATTTCTGCCCAGACAACCATACCCATTTCGTCGCACAAATCATAGAAATACTGGTCGTGTTGATAATGTGCCAGTCGAATGGTTGTAGCCCCCATTTCGCAAATCAAAGCCATATCTTCCTCATGGTGCTCTGCGAGTAGGGCATTCCCGATGCCCCAGCGATCCTGGTGGCGAGAAACGCCGCGAAGTGGATATTCTTCCCCGTTCAAAATAAAACCGCGATTTGGGTCGATTTCGAAGCTTCTACAGCCAAAACGGGTGGAGATGTTGTCCAAAATGGTTTCCTTTTCAGTCAAAGATACCTTAGCTGTGTAGAGGTAGGGGTCTTTTCTGCCGTGCCACAGGTGCACATCCGGAATCTCCAAGCTAATTTTGCAGTCTTTGCTAATGGCTTTGGCAACCACTTGACTGTCGGCGTCCTCAATGACGTAGACGAGCTCTTGGTTCTCCTGCATATTTGCCACATAGACATGAAAGTCCACTTTTGCATTTTTACCGGTAATGTATGGTGTTACTTGCAGACCCGGCCCACCGTAATATTCCAAATCAAAATGTGAATGGTCGACGGCAATGATGTTGACATCGCGGTACAAGCCCCCATAAAAGGTGAAGTCTGCGACCTGTGGATAGACGTGGTCGTTGACCGCATTGTTTACAGCGATGACAAGAAGCGTCTTTTCGGTTAGAACATCTGTGAGCCTCACACGCCAAGTAGAATAGCCGCCATCGTGGCTTCCGATTTCCTTTCCGTTCGCGTATACGGTTGCTGAAGAATTTGCGCCGCAGAGTTCTAAGTAATACTCGTCTGCCTTCGGCAACTCTGTTTTTTCGATTTCTTTTGCATAGTAAGCAGTACCGCGAAAGTAATCGTTGCCGCCGTCTTGCCCGTCAATTGCGTTCCAAGAATGCGGCAGATTGACCCAGTACCAATTGCTTGGCATCTGTTCCGGTACGCGCGGGCTTTCTTTTGAAAACGCCCATTTTGTGTTGCAGTTTATGATTTGCCTCATATGGTAAAACCTCCCTATTTTCGAATCTGCGCTTAGTATTTGCGGAAACTTGAAATAATATGAAATTCGCACTTGATTTTTTTTGAAAATGTGGTAGAATAGTCAGAGTTAGGGAAAATCTTATATTGACGGAGTGTGGCTCAGCTTGGTAGAGCGCTACGTTCGGGACGTAGAGGCCGCAGGTTCGAATCCTGTCACTCCGACTTAGAAAAAATCAGAATCCGTAAGGGTTCTGATTTTTTTGTTTCGCTTTTTGTATTATCTGCTTCAAATTGCGAATATTAAAAGTGAAGGAGAAGAGATATGAAAGCATTTATGGACAAGGATTTCCTGTTATCGACGGAGACGGCAAAGAAGCTTTATCATGAGTATGCAGCAGTGATGCCGGTTTTGGATTACCACTGCCATATCAATCCGCAGGAAATTTATGAGGATAGGAAATTTGAAAATATGACACAGGTTTGGCTTGGAGGT
>JAXJPN010000074.1:0-12975 GCA_036311625.1 Faecalimonas sp. | reverse complement strand
CTGCGTCACACGAAGAACACGCCGAATTCTATGCGTATGAGAATTGAAGTTCCGAATGGTTCCTGCTATTATGATGTGCCAATATTGAAGGTACAGAACTATAGTCTGGAGGAGATTTTTGAGAAGCGTTTGTATTTTTTGTTGCCATTTCATTTGTTTGTCTATGAGCATCATTTCGAGGAGTATGACTCAGATACGGATAAGCTGGAAGAATTAAAGGCGCATTACTTAGAGCTGCTCGAGCGATTGGATGTATGTGTGCATCGGCAGCTGCTTACTGCTTACGAAAAGCGTTCCATCGTATCCATGATGAAGAAGGTGCTGGATTACTTAACAAAGAAGTTTTCCAATGTAAAGGAAGGATTGGGTGAGGTTATGTTTGGTAAGGTGTTGAATTATGAGGCGCACGATATTTTGCTGCAAGGGAGAGCTGAAGGTCATAGGGAACACTTGATTGGTCAAATCCAAAAGAAGCTTGCTATGGGGCAGTCTGTGGAGCAGATTGCAGAGGATTTGGTGGAAGATGTAGAGACGATTCAAAAGTTAATCGACGAGAATGGACTTTCTTAAATGCATTGAGCAGGGTTTTGGGCCCTGCTCTTTTTCTTCGGAAGTCGTTGCGCGTTCGTTAGGCGAATCAGAACCAGATACTCCTTAAATCCCATACCCGTCGTCTGTTTGAACAGTGCAGAAAAATAGGTGGGCGTGAAAGAGATGGAAGCGAAAGTGCCGGTAAAAGATGGATGGCTACATATTAAGGTGGTAGATGGAGAAGTAATTGTAAATTTACAAAAAAACGTACCTGTGTTAGAATAGAGACGCAAGTAAGAAAAGATACATACGAGGTACGATATGATAAAGGTCAAGGAATACAGAGGACACATTCGGAATTGGGAGGCACTTTGCGAAGAGCTTGGTATTGATAAGCGCTTATCACGAGAGGCACGCGAGGAAGCAATCCTCATCAAAGCATATGAGACTTGGGGCTATGAGATGGCAGAGCACATGCATGGGATGTTTGCTTTTGCGCTTTGGGATGAACGAGAGCAGAAGCTGTTTTGTTTGCGTGACCCGTTTGGGACGAAGCCGTTTTATTACTATATGACAAAGGATGGAAGATTCCTTTATGGAACGATGATTCGTCAGATTTTGGAGCAGGACGGATTTGAAAAGGAATTGAATGCAAAGCTGTTGCAGATTTATATGAGTTTAACCTATGTGCCGGGCGAGGAGACTTTCTTTAGAGGTTTGAAAAAGCTTTTGCCGGGACGATATCTGGTTTGGCAGGATGGGAAAGTTGAGATTATTCGCTATTGGAAGCCGGAATTTCACCCAGACGGCAGTAAGAGTATGGAAGAGTATGCCGATGAGATTCACGAGACTCTGCAACAAATTATGACAGAGGTGAAAGACGAGGAAGAGAAAGCAGATGCGTTCTTATCCGGCGGTGTGGATTCGTCTTATGTGGTTGCGATGGCAGATATTGAATGTGCAGACTCCTGTGGATATGAGGAGGAGCGATTTGACGAGTCGGGCTTGGCAGAGGAGACGGCGAAGCTGTTAAAGAAGAAGTTCCGCAGACGTGTTATTCGCCCGGAGGAATTCTTCGAGGCAGTTCCGTATGTGATGTACAATATGGAGCAACCGCTTGGTGACGCGTCGGCAATCGCCTTTGCGCTCGGCTGCAAGGCAACTGCGGAGTATACAAAGCTTTGTTATTCCGGCGAGGGTTCGGATGAGTTTTTCGGTGGCTACAATATGTACCGCAATGCGGAGCGCTACGGAGACAACCTAAAGACCTTCTATGTTGGGAATACAAATATTATGAAGGAAGACGAGAAGCAACGCATTCTCAAGAATTATGATGAAGCGGTGCTACCGATTCAGCTTGTCAAAGAGATTTACGAAGAGAATGAGGGATTAGACCCACTGTCTAAGATGTCAGATGTAGATATTCAGATTTGGCTCGAGGGAGATATTTATCTGAATGTTGATAAGATGAGTGAGGCGGCAGGCTTGGAGATTCGTATGCCGCTCACAGACCGCAGAATTTTTGATATTGCATCTAGAATGCCTTCGAAATATAAGATTAACAAAGAACAGAACAAGGTGGCATTGCGAACGGCCGCAATGAAAGTGTTGCCGGAGGAGATTGCCTTCCGTAAAAAGCTTGGTTTTATTGTGCCGATTCGCGTGTGGATGGCCGATGAGCGCTACAACCAGGATGTACAGGCAAAGTTCCATAGTAAGGCGGCAGAGAAGTTCTTTAATATGGAAGAAATTCAGGCTATTTTCAATGAGTACATAGGCGGCAATTCTGATAACTGGAGAAAGGTATGGACGATTTATACCTTCTTGGTGTGGTACGAGCTTTATTTTAATGCTTCATAAATGAAAGAAATTGGCAGTCCGACTACGTTAAAGTAATCTCCTTCAATTTTTGCAATGTGTGCGGCGAAGCCACTTTGGATTCCGTAAGCGCCTGCCTTGTCCATGACTTGGTCGCGCTTAATGTAGTTCCAGATTTCTTCGTCGGTCATGGGATTGACATACACATCTGTGCAAACAGCCTCATTGATGAGAGTCTGCTCACCTTGCGCATCAAACTTTAAGATGGCAACACCGGTATAGACTTGGTGCTTTTGTCCTTGAAAGCTTTGAATCATCGCAAAGGCATCTTCTTCGGATTTGGGTTTGCCGAGAATGGCACCCTTGTAAGCAACGACGGTGTCTGCACCGATGATGGTGATATCTTTTTTCTCAACCTGTGCGGCAATATCTGTGGCTTTCAAGAGGGAAAGCTCTTTTACAATCTCCGCCGGCTCGGTAGCAGTATAGTGTTCTTCCTTGTGGCTGACCATAATTTCAAAGGTATAGCCGGCCTGCTGCATCAGCTCCTTTCTGCGTGGGGATGCGGAAGCTAAAATAATTCGTTTTGTTGTCATTTCGCTCTTTCCTTTCTACTAAAAAAGTGGTATCCTACCTTTTGGAAATTTGAGAAGAGGTTTTACATATGAAGAATTTTATCAAAATACCGCTAAAAGGTCTACTACAATTTTTATGTAAGGTAGTCATTGCTTCGTCTGCCGGATTGATAATTGGGCTCGTCGGAGTTGCGTTTGTAAAAGGTTTGAGCTTTGTGACAGGTATGCGGAATGCGCACCCATATCTGATTTTGGCACTTCCGCTTGCAGGTCTTGTGATTGTTGCACTCTATAAGCTTTGCAAATACGAGAATGATCCGGGAACAAATCTTGTGATTTCTACAATCCATTCGAAGACGGAGATTCCGTTTCGGATGGCGCCGCTGATTTTTGTGTCCACCTTACTTACGCATATGTTTGGCGGCTCGGCAGGGCGTGAAGGTGCGGCCTTGCAGCTCGGAGGTAGTATTGGTAATCAGTTGGGACGTTGCCTGAAGTTGCAGGAAGAAGATAGACGTACGATGGTGATGTGCGGTATGAGCGCAGCTTTTTCGTCTATTTTTGGAACGCCGATGGCGGCTGTGATTTTTGCTTTGGAAGTAAATAGTGTGGGCATCATGTATTATTCGGCTTTGGTGCCTTGCGTCTTTGCATCGCTGGTTGCCTCATCCGTAGCCAACTATTTCGGAGTTGGCGTTGAGGCTTTTGGTACAGTAGAAAACGTGCCATTTGCGTTTGTCCCTGTATTAAAGATGATGTTGCTTGGTATTTTGTGTGCCTTGCTCAGTGTTGCGTTTTGCAAGCTGCTGCATCTGACGGCAGACTGGTATAAAAAGTTATTAAAGAACGCGTATCTTCGCGTGGCGGTTGCCGGTGTGATACTTGTCGCTTTGACTGCGCTTTTGGGTACAAGCGCGTACAGCGGTGCAGGAGCGAATCTCATAGAGGAGGCGATTGCAGGAGAAGCGCCACCGGCGGCGTTCCTTTTGAAAATGCTATTTACGGCCTTGACGCTTGGTGCGGGTTTTAAAGGTGGCGAAATTGTTCCGTCCTTTGCAATCGGCGCGACCTTTGGCTGTCTGTTTGGGACGATTTTTGGATTGCCGCCTTCACTTTGTGCGGCGGTAGCGATGATTTCGATGTTCTGCGGTGTGACGAACACGCCGATTGCTTCGATGATTATCGGTTTTGAATTGTTTGGCTTTGATATTATGAAATATCTGTTGATTGGGGTGTGCATCAGTTACGCGCTTTCCGGTTACTACAGCCTGTATCATGAGCAGAGAATTGTGTATTCGAAATCTTCATTAAAATATAAGAATCAATATGGAAAATAGGGGCTTAAAAAGCCCCTATTTTGTCAGTACCTCCACACCGTCTTCGGTGATGAGAACCATATATTCGATTTGTGCAGACAAGCCGTCATCTTCCGTGTAAACGGTCCAGCCATTTTCTTCATCGATGAAAAAGTCAGGGCTGCCTTCGTTAATCATCGGTTCAATTGTAAAAATCATGCCGGGCACAAGGACCATCTCTGTGCCTTTTGGGGTTACGTAGCTGACGAATGGTTCTTCGTGAAATTCCAAGCCGATGCCGTGCCCGCCAATATCTTCAACCACAGAGTAGCCGTTTGCGCGCGCATGGCTGTGGATGGCATCTGCAATATCCCCTAAGTGCCCCCAAGGCTTTGCGGCTGCAAGTCCTAACTCTACGCATTCCTTCGTGATTTGCAAAAGCTTTTGTGCTTCTTCGGAAATCTCACCGATAGCAAACATTCGCGAAGCATCCGAATAGTAGCCGTCCAATATCGTGGAAACATCCACGTTGAGAATGTCGCCTTCCTCCAAAAGGATTGCTTCATCCGGGATGCCATGACAGACCTCGTTGTTCAAAGAGGTGCATACACTTTTGGGAAAGCCTTCGTAACCGAGCGGTGCGGGAATGCCACCGTGTGCGGTCGTGTAGTCATATACCAGACGGTCAATGTCTGCGGTGCTTATGCCGGCGCGGATGTGCTTTGCTACGTGGTCGAGCACGGCTGTATTGAGCTCGGCGCTCTTTTTTATCTTCGCAATCTGTTTCGGCGTCTTTAAAATTCCCAGTTCGGGAACGATATGTCCTTCTTGCTCCAAGATGCGAAGTTTATATTCTAATAATCTGCGGTTCATAAAAGCTCCTTTTTGATTCGTTTTTTTCCTTATATAGTATAGCGCATATTTTTTCACTTGTGTATCACAAATTTCGGTTGTTCCTATCGCAAAAATGAGGTATACTATTGCAGAGAGAATGATTGGAGGTGACGCAATGTCGTATGTGGCGCTATACCGGAAGTTTCGTCCGGCGGGCTTTGACGATGTCAAAGGGCAGGATCATATCAGCCAGACCCTACAGAACCAGATAAAAGCGAATCGAATTGGGCACGCATACTTGTTTTGCGGAACTCGTGGTACGGGTAAGACCTCCGTTGCGAAGATTTTTGCAAAGGCAGTGAATTGTGAGCATCCGATAGATGGCAGTCCGTGTGGGACTTGTGCGATGTGTCGCGCCATCAGTGAAGGGAATTCGATGAATGTAATCGAGATTGATGCGGCATCGAATAATGGTGTAGACAATATTCGTGAGATTCGGGAAGAGGTTGCGTATCGTCCGACAGAAGGTCGATACAAGGTCTATATCATCGATGAGGTGCATATGCTCTCGATTGGTGCGTTTAATGCCTTGTTAAAGACCTTAGAAGAGCCACCGGAGTATGTTATCTTTATTTTGGCGACGACGGAGGCGCACAAGATTCCGATTACGATTTTATCCAGATGTCAACGTTACGATTTCAAACGTATTTCATTAGATACGATTGCGGCACGTTTGATGGATTTGATGGAACAGGAGCAGGTAGAGGTAGAGGAAAAGGCGATTCGCTACATTGCTAAGATGGCGGATGGCTCGATGCGAGATGCACTCAGTCTGCTTGACCAGTGTATTGCTTTTTATCTCGGACAGAAGCTTACTTACGACCATGTGTTGGAGGTGCTTGGTGCCGTCGATACAGAGGTGTTTAGCAGGCTCCTTCGAGAGATTTTAAAGCGCGATGTGGCACAGGTGTTGAAGACTGTAGAGGAGTTGATTGCGCAAGGGCGGGAGCTCGCGCAGCTCACGACAGATTTCACTTGGTATTTAAGGAACTTGCTTCTTGTGAAAAGTTCTGATAATATGGAAGACGTGCTTGATGTTTCGACAGAGAATCTGGCACAATTAAAAGAAGAAGCGCAGATGATTGAGAATGATATGTTGCTTCGTTATATTCGTATTTTTTCGGAGTTGTCGAACCAGCTTAAGTATGCGACACAAAAGAGAGTGCTCTTGGAAGTAGCATTGATTAAGCTTTGTAAGCCTGCGATGGAGGCGAAGGAGGACAGTCTGCTTGACCGCATTCGTGCGATGGAAGAGCAGCTTGCGGCAGGGGCATTTTCCCAAAGCCCGGAAGTGGTGTATGTAGAGCGTGAGAGCGAGGTGAAACAGGAGCCGAAGCCCCAGCTTGAGAAGGCACTCAGTGAAGAGGTGCAGGCAGTTGCTACGAACTTTCGCGGAATTATCAATCAGGCCTCGCCGATGTTGCACCATGCTCTGCGAGCAGCGAGACTCAGCGTTGGCAATCAGGATCAGCTGTTGATTGTGCTACCGAATGAGCTCAGTGCGGCTCTGGTAGATACAGAGGAGCATAAGGCGGAGATTTTGTGTTTGATAGAAGAGAAGATAGGAAAGACACTTGCGATTGAGGTGCGGTACACAGAAGAGGGACGGCGCTTCGAGGACAGTTTTGTGGATATTGAAAAAGTGGTACAGATGGATCTGACCATAGAAGAGTAGGAGGATTAGGCGATGGCAAAGCGTGGAGGATTTCCGGGCGGTGGTATGCCGGGAAATATGGCAAATCTGATGAAGCAGGCGCAGAAGATGCAGCGTCAGATGGAAGAACAGGCAAAAGAGATGGAGACGAAGGAATTTACAGCGACAGCAGGTGGGAATGCGGTTGAGGTTACCGTTTCCGGTACAAGAGAAGTACTTCGTGTGAAGTTAGACCAAGAAGTTGTAGATCCTGATGATGTAGAGATGTTAGAGGATTTGATTGTTGCAGCTACGAATGAGGCGCTTCGCAAGGTGGAGGAAGCATCCGCTTCTGCGATGTCGAAGCTGACAGGTGGACTTGGCGGCGGTATGCCGGGTATGTTTTAAAGGAGCGTATACGGAATGGATTACTATAGCAGTCAGATTAGCAAGCTGATTGAGGAGCTTTCAAGGCTTCCGGGCATTGGCGCAAAGTCTGCACAGCGTTTGGCATTTCACATCATTCATATGCCAAAGGAGCAGGTGGAGCAGATGGCGCATACGATGGTAGAGGCTAGGGAGAATATTCGCTATTGCAAGAAGTGCTATACGCTGACAGACAATGACTTGTGTCCGATTTGCAGTAGCAGCAGTCGTGACAGCAAGACAATTATGGTAGTAGAGACGACAAGGGATTTGGCAGCATATGAGAAGACCGGGAAATACACGGGAGTCTACCACGTGCTGCACGGTGCGATATCACCGATGCTGGGCATTGGTCCGAATGATATTAAGTTAAAGGAATTGATGGAGCGTCTTCGCGAAGATGTGGAGGAAGTCATTATTGCGACGAATTCCAGTCTGGAAGGCGAGACGACGGCGATGTACATCAGTAAGCTGATTAAGCCGACAGGAATCAAAGTGAGCCGAATCGCAAGTGGCGTGCCGGTAGGCGGAGATTTGGAGTACATTGATGAGGTTACATTGTTGCGTGCTTTAGAAGGCCGCACTGTGATATAAAGAATGATTTATGGGAGGAACATCTGTGAATAAGTTAGAATTGATGAAGACAGCAAATGAAGTTCGCAAAGGTGCCATTACAGGCACATACCATGCAAAATCAGGTCATCCGGGAGGTTCTCTTTCAGCAGCAGATATTTTTACATACCTGTTGTTTGAGGAGATGAATATTGACCCTGCAAACCCGCAGAATCCGGATCGTGACCGCTTTGTATTATCGAAAGGACATACAGCGCCGGGATATTATGCAGCCTTAGCGCTGAAGGGATTTTTTCCGATTGAAGATATGGTAACACTTCGTAAAGTGGGTTCTTATTTGCAAGGCCACCCGGATATGAAGGGGATTCCGGGAGTAGATATGTCGACAGGTTCTCTTGGACAGGGAATTTCGGCGGCAGTCGGCATGGCGATTTCTGCGAAGATTTATCAGAAGGATTATCGTGTATATACACTTCTTGGAGATGGCGAGATTCAAGAGGGTCAGGTATGGGAGGCAGCGATGCTTGCCGGACATAGGAATTTGGACAACTTGGTTGTCATTGTGGATAACAATGGGCTTCAGATTGACGGTGCAATTGATGAAGTTTGTTCTCCATATCCGATTGACAAGATGTTTGAGGCATTTAACTTCCATGTAATCAACGTGGATGGACATGATTTTGATGATTTAGAAGCGGCATTCAAAGAGGCCAGAACTGTAAAAGGACAGCCGACAGCTATTATTGCGAAGACAGTAAAGGGCAAGAATGTTTCATTTATGGAGAATCAGGCATCATGGCATGGTGTGGCTCCGAATGCAGAGCAGTACGCACAGGCTATGCAAGAATTAGAGGAAGTGGGGGAAGCATTATGTCAGATGTAAAGAGAATTGCAACACGAGAAGGATATGGAGCCGCGTTGGCAGAGTTGGGCGCACAGCATGAGGATGTTGTTGTATTAGATGCAGACCTTGCGGGTTCGACAAAGACAGGTGTTTTTCGAAAGGCATTTCCAGAGCGTCATATCAACTGCGGAATCGCAGAAGGCAATATGATGTCAGTGGCAGCGGGAATTGCAGCAACCGGAAAAGTTGTTTTCGCAAGTTCATTTGCGATGTTTGCATCCGGTCGTGCGTTTGAGCAGATTCGTAATTCTATCGGATATCCGGGTCTCAATGTAAAGATTGGCGCAACCCATGCAGGTATTTCGGTTGGAGAAGATGGTGCGACTCACCAGTGTAATGAAGATATTGCAATTATGCGCAGTATTCCGGGTATGGTGATTATCAATCCTTCAGATGACGTTGAGGCAAGAGCGGCTGTAAAGGCAGCGTATGAGCACAACGGTCCGGTATATCTTCGTTTTGGAAGATTGGCAGTTCCGGTAATCAATGATAATCCGGAGTATCATTTCCAGATTGGAAAGGGTGTTGTACTTCGTGAAGGAAAAGATGTGACAATTTTTGCAACCGGTTTAGAGGTGGCAGAGACGATGGAGGCTGCGAAGCTTTTAGCGGCAGATGGCATCGAGGCAAAGGTTGTGAATATCCATACGATTAAACCGATTGACCGTGAATTGGTTGTTGCAGCGGCGAAGGAGACAGGCAAGGTTGTTACTGTTGAGGAACACTCTATAATCGGAGGACTTGGCAGTGCGGTTTGTGATGTGCTTTGTGAAGAGGCACCGACAAAGGTATTGAAGATTGGTGTGAATGATGTGTATGGAGAGTCCGGTCCGGCCTTAGAGTTGATTAAGAAGTACGGTTTGGATGCGCAGGGAATTTACGAAAAAGTGAAGGCCTTTGTATAAAAATGAAATATTGTGAAAGTTTGGGTGGAGATTTGTAGTCTCCGCCCTTTTTTTGTCTAATACTTTTTGGGATGCCTGACAGAAAACGATAAATTTATCAATCGCCTCTGTGCTACCATTAGGAAAAATTTATAAGAGGTGAATAGAATGAAAAGAGAAGTTCCAAAAAATGTAAGGCAGATTGGAAATGTAAGCGATAGCTCTAAGATTTATGTAGAGGACTATGTGGACACGTTTTTCAATCAGTTGTGTGAGAAATCAGACCAGAAGACAGTGGGTGCATTTCTGGTTGGTGAAATCGTGCGTGAAAAGGAAGAGGACTATATCTATGTGTATGGTGCTGTTCGTATGCAGGAATTGTTACAAAAGGGAAAGGATATTTTTATCAGTGAAGAGACGTGGAAGAAAGCATGTGAAGATTGCAAACAATATTTTGGAAATGCGGAGATTCTCGGATGGTTTTTGGCGGCAGAGGGACAAGCTCTGGAGACCAATCATAATATATTGAAAGTACACCAGAAATTTTTTGCGAGGGAAAAGAGTATTTTTGTTGTAAAAGAAGCGCGGGAAAAAGAAGAAAAATATTTTGTACATAAGTTTAAAGATTTGATGGAAGTCGGTGGCCATTACATATACTACGAAAAAAATGTGGAAATGCAGGATTATATGATTACCAATCGGAAGAAAAACGGAATGACGCCGAGTGAGATTATTGAGGATACGGTTACGAAAAATTTCCGCAATGTCATACAAGGAAAGATTGAAAAGAAGGAGAAAAAGAGTAGTTCGCGTTATGTGTATGCACTGAGTACCTTCCTTGTTCTTGTCTTGGTTGTAACAGGAATTACGATGATGAATAATTATGATAAGTTGCAGACGATGAAGGATAGTCTTTCCAAGATAGAAAAGCCGGAGGATGCGCTGGAAACCTTGAACTCTTTGACGGATAAAGAAGATGAGGAAACGGAGGAAGAAACTCCGGTAGAGGATACGCCTGAGGCGCCGGAAGTTCCGCAGGAGCCTGTAAGCCCAGAAGTTCCACAAGAAACGCCACAAGAAACACCACAAGAAAACCCGCAGGAGCCAACAGAAGCAGAAGGAAGTGAGGCTGTAGAACCAAGTGCATATACCGTACAAAAAGGGGATACGCTTGCGAGCATTAGCATTGCAAAATATGGGAATACCGGCCGCGTGGATGAGATTTGTGAGCTGAATGGATTAGAAGATGTCGATTTAATCTTCATCGGACAAAAATTATTGTTACCATAGGAGGAAAATGTGCTATACTGATAAATACACCAGAAATAATAAAGGAACGATGGAACTATGGAAAATACAAAGAAAAAGCGGCCGAAGAAGAGCGCGCGTCGTATGCGCCTTTGGCTTCGCATTGGAATCGTCGTGTTTATCGTGCTTGTGGCGCTTGTAGGTATTTGGCATTGGATTGCGCATACAAGCTATACATATGTAGATACTGTCAAGAAGTATGCAGGAGAGAGCTCTGCGGACGGGCAGTATATTGCGTATAGCAATGGACTTTTAGAATATGGAAGAGACGGCATTGCGATGTTGACAATGGAGGGGGAAGAACTCTGGAATCAGCCATGCCAGATGGGGAATCCGATTGCGGAGACTTGCGATGACACGGCGGTAGTTGCCGATAAAGGTGGAACTGCAATCTATGTGTTCCGAAAGAACGGCTTAAAAGGAGAGATTCAGACAACGCGCCCGATTGAACGGATTGCTGTCTCAGGGCAGGGAATTGTGGCTGCTATTCTGCAAGATGAGGAGACCCCCCGCGTGATGTGTTATGATGCGAAGGGGAATGTTCTGGTTGAACATGCAGCATCGCTGAAGAATATTGGTTACCCTGTAGATTTGTCAATTTCACAAGATGGGAATACACTTTTGGTGTCCTATTTGTGTACGGACGGAAATTCCATTTACACCAAAGTCCGCTTTTATCATTTTGGCGAATCAGCTGAGAGTGTAAAAGACCATGTCGTTGCGGAAAAAGAATATGCAGATGCCATTGCTCCTACAGTAGAGTTTTTGGATGATGATACATCTGTGTTAGTGCTGGATAATGCACTGGTATTTTACAGGGGATTGAAGGAACCAGAGGAGATAGCGGTCGTGCCTTTGAAGCAACAAATTCAAAGTGTTGCATATAATGAAGAGTATGTGGCACTTGTGTTAAAAGGAAAAGGTAAGGCGGAATATGACCTTTGTCTGTATCGCACCGATGGAAAGTTGCTTATGTCAACCGGTTTTGACGGGGAGTATACGAATATCAAGGTGGCAGACAGCCAGATATTGTTATATGAGGAAGGGCAGTGTATGATTTTTCACCGGAATGGCACTTGCAAGTTCAGAGGTGTGATTGAAGGTGGAGTTGCAGATCTTTATCCTTTGAGAGGACTTAATAAATACTTAATGATAAATGCGGAAGGATTTGAGGAAATCCGGCTTGCGAAATAGGAGAGAATATGATGAATATGACATTGATTATTGTGGGAATCCTGTTTGTTGTGTTTGCGGTTGTTGGATATTGGAAGGGCTTCATTAAGATTGTAGCATCCTTAGCGGCGACGATTTTAACCATTGTGTTAGTGACGGTAATGACGCCGTTTGTCAGTGATTTCCTTTTGAAGACGCTTCCTTTGGAGCAGACGATGCAGGAGAAATGCGATGAGATTCTCTTGGACGCACTCGGCGAGGGGATGAGTATAGATACGATAGACGGGTCGCGGGAGCAGCAGATTACAGCAATTGAGAATGCAAAGATTCCGGATTTCTTCCGTCAACTATTGCTTGCAAACAACAAAGCAGAGATTTATGCGAGTTTAGGCGTGAATACATTTACAGATTACATAGGAAGTTATTTTGCGAAGCTAATCGCAAATATTCTTGCGTTCCTATTACTTGCAGTGGTAGTTACGATTGTGGTGCAGATTCTACTTGGCGTTCTAGGAGTGATAGGCAAGTTGCCGGTAGTTGGTGGTATCAATCGTCTGGCAGGTGGTGTATTGGGACTCGCAATTGCTTTGATTTTAGTGTGGGTATTCTTCTTATTGATTACTTTATTATATAATACCGGATTCGGCAGACAGTGTTTTGCAGATATCTCTGAAAATGCGTTTTTAAAATACTTGTATGATAATAATATTTTAATGAATTATCTTACCAAATTTCGAGTATAATAAATGAATGATTGCAATCAAAACTCCTTGCCAACATTATTTTAAAAATTTTTTTAAAAAAGGTGTTGACAAGGACAGAATGGTTGTGGTAGTCTAATAAAGCTGTCGCGAGACAGTAAGGAAGCACGAGAACAGAGTTCTCTCGCTTACGTTTGATTTGCAAATGCACTGCGTGCATTACAGAAAAATAAAATCACAGTCCGGCAAGCTTGCGACTG
>JAXJPN010000073.1:0-2545 GCA_036311625.1 Faecalimonas sp. | reverse complement strand
TCTATGCACGCGGCAGGTGTGGTGATTACGCAGGAGCCGGTAGATGAGTATGTGCCGTTATCTTTGGGCGCGGATGGTTCGACAACCACGCAGTTTACGATGACAACTTTAGAGGAACTCGGTCTTTTGAAGATGGACTTTCTTGGTCTGCGTACACTGACGGTCATTCAGAATGCTGTGCAATTGGTGGAGAAGAATAAGGGCGAGAAGATTGATATCGGAAGTCTTGACTATGGCGATAAGGCTGTTTTGGATTACATTGGTACCGGAAAGACCGATGGTATCTTCCAGTTAGAAAGTGCGGGAATGAAAAGCTTTATGAAGGAGCTGAAGCCGCAGAGTCTCGAGGACATCATTGCGGGTGTTTCTTTATATCGTCCGGGCCCGATGGACTTCATTCCCCAGTACATTCGCGGAAAGAACAATACGGATTCGATTACTTACGACTGTCCGCAGTTAGAGCCGATATTGGCACCGACCTACGGCTGTATCGTATACCAAGAGCAGGTTATGCAGATTGTGCGGGATTTGGCAGGCTATACGCTTGGACGAAGCGACTTGGTGCGCCGTGCAATGTCAAAGAAAAAGGGCGATGTAATGCAGAGAGAGCGCCAGAACTTTGTCTACGGCAATCCAGAAGAAGGCGTAAAGGGTTGTATTGCCAATGGCATTGATGAGAAGGTTGCCAATAAGATTTACGATGATATGATGGATTTTGCAAAATATGCATTTAACAAGTCCCACGCGGCAGCTTATGCGGTGGTAGCATACCAGACGGCGTATTTGAAATACTATCACCCGGTTGAGTTTATGGCCGCGCTGATGACTTCTGTGATTGATAATCCGTCAAAGGTGGCAGAATATATCTATACTTGTAGGCAGATGGGTATTTCCATCTTGCCGCCGGATATCAATAGCGGTGAGGGAAGATTTTCGGTAGAAGGTTCGCATATCCGTTATGGTTTGGCGGCAATTAAGAGTATCGGCCGCCCGGTGATTGATGCGATTGTGGCAGAGAGAGAAGCGAATGGTTCGTTCAAGCATTTGAAGGATTTTATTGAGCGTTTGTCCGGCAAAGAGGTCAATAAGCGGACGATTGAAAGCTTTATTAAGGCTGGGGCGCTGGATAGCTTACATGGAACCCGCAAGCAGTTTATGATGATTTATCTGCGTATTTTGGAACAGGTAAATCAGGAGAAAAAGTATGCGCTGACCGGGCAGATGTCCTTGTTTGATATGGTGGACGAAGAGCAAAAGAAGGAGTTTGATATTCCACTGCCGGATGTGGGCGAATATGAGAAAGAGACACTGCTCTCGTTTGAAAAAGAGGTGCTTGGTATCTATGTCAGCGGACATCCGATGCAGGCGTATGAGGAGAAATGGCGAAAGAGCATCAGTGCAACGACAGCAGATTTCCAGCTTGATGAGGAGAGCGGTCGTACAAAGGTGAAGGATGGTGCGCGAGAGATTGTGGGCGGCATCATTACGGCCAAGACCATCAAGCATACAAAGAATGGAAAGACGATGGCATTTTTGACGCTGGAAGATTTGCTTGGTACGGTGGAGATTGTCATATTCCCAAGAGATTATGAAAAGAATCGTGCGTATCTTGAAGAGGAGATGAAGGTGTTCGTGAAAGGCCGTGTGTCGGAGGAAGATGAGAATGCCAGCAAGTTGATTTGTGAGGCGGTTATTCCGTTTGAACAGACGGTGCGTGAGCTTTGGATTCAGTTTGCGGATATCGATGCGTTCTTAAAAGAGGAGCAAAAGGTGTATGAACTTTTGCAGCCTTCGCAGGGGACAGATACGGTGGTGATTTATTGTACAAAAGAAAAGGCTGTAAAGAAGCTTCCGGCAAACCGAAGGGTGTGCGCAGATAAAGGCTTGGTGGAAAGTTTGCAGCAATATTTTGGAGAGTCCCGTGTAAAAGTAGTGGAAAAAGGGATTGCAAACGGATAGTGGATGTTATAAAATTGTTTGAGAATATAAACAATAAGAGAAGATAGAGAGATACTGGAGGGATTGCTATGAAGGACAATATGACACAACCGATTAAGACAATTGGTGTGCTTACAAGCGGTGGAGATGCACCGGGTATGAATGCAGCTGTGCGTGCAGTCGTAAGAACAGCTTTGGCAAAGGGATTGAATGTATGGGGCATTCGTCGTGGATATCACGGTTTGCTGCGTGAGGAATTGATTCCGATGTCAGGAAGAGATGTGGCGGATACCATTCAGCGTGGCGGCACGATTTTGCAGACGGCTCGCAGTATGCAGATGAGGACGGAAGAAGGCCAGGTAAAGGCGGCAGGTGTATTGAAGAAATATGGCATACAGGGACTGGTTGTTATCGGTGGTGATGGTTCTTTTGCAGGAGCACAGAAGCTTTCACATTATGGAATCAATGTTATTGGTGTTCCGGGTACGATTGATTTGGACATCGCGTGTACAGAATATACGATTGGATTTGATACAGCGGCAAATACCGCTATGGAGGCGATTGACAAGGTGCGTGACACCTCGACCTCTCACGAGAGATGTAGTAT
>JAXJPN010000072.1:0-5420 GCA_036311625.1 Faecalimonas sp. | reverse complement strand
TTTAACAAATAATCTTTTGCTTGTTCGGAGGTTAAACCTGAGATTCTTTCTAGTTCCTGTACTCTTTGTCTACTTAATTCTTCCACTTTTGCTTCGCGTTGCTTCATGTTCTCTTCTTTTTGCGTAAAGCTTGCTTCGCGCTGCGCGATTGCGTCTGCTCTTTTATCGATGGCCTCTTCCTTGGATAACACTCTTTTTTCATAGCGTTGTAACTCGGCACGTCTTTCCTTCGTCTCTTTCTCGAGCTCGTTCTTTGTTCGGATTGACTCCTCTTTTACTTCCAAGAGAGCTTCCTTCTTTGTCGCTTCGGCATTCTTGACAGCATCATCGATAATCTTTCTTGCTCTGCTCTCCGCATTTCCAATCTGAGAATCTGCATCTTTCTTCATCTTTGAAATGGTGACAGAACGCGTAACTACCGAGCCTACCACAAGTGCAAGTACTGCAGCAACTGCTGGGATAATAATATCTAGCACAGGAGCACCTCCTTATTTGATTTTCATTGTACAAATACAACAAATAAATTTTATACTGTTTTTGGGCTTGTGTCAAGTGTTACTAGAAAAAACTTGCATCGCGCGGTGTATATCCTCATAGTGAAATCCTTTTCGCGCAAGATGCTCCTGCAAGCGCTTCTTTTGCTCCGGTGTTGCCTCATCGGGAGAATAATGCTTCTTCTCCAAAATACTTTGTATCGCCTGCAACTCATCCTGCTCTTCACAGTACTCATCTATGGCCTGCTCTACAAGCTCCCGCTCTACCCCCTTTTGCAAAAGCGACATCTTCATCTCCAGACAGCTCTTTCTGCCCTTGCGCGCGCTCACATAACGCTCGGCATACGCGGCATCGTTCACATATCCAAAAGAGGCTGCGTAAGAAACTGCAGCCTCAATCACCTCTTCAGAGTAACCATTCTGTTGCAACTTTTGCCTTAACTGTTGCTCCGTCCGGTCCATTCTCTCCAACAAATACAATGTGCGCTTCTTCGCGCGCTTTAATACTTCTTCATCCATCTTATGCTTCCTCTGTCTTGTCTCCATTCAAGCCATAATGCGCGCGTACCTTTGCTTCAATCTCATCCATAATGTCCGGATGATTTGCCAAAAAGTCCTTTGCATTCTCACGTCCCTGACCAATCTTATCGCCATTATACGCATACCACGCACCGCTCTTATTCACCACATCGATGGAAGCTGCCAAGTCTAAGATATCTCCCTCTTTGGAAATCCCCTTGCCAAACATAATATCAAACTCTGCCTCTTTAAACGGCGGCGCAATCTTATTCTTTACAATCTTTACACGGGTACGGTTTCCAACCATCTCTCCGTTCTGCTTCAATGACTCGATTCTTCTGACATCCATACGCACAGATGCATAGAACTTCAACGCACGACCACCTGTCGTCGTCTCCGGATTCCCGAACATCACGCCTACCTTCTCACGAAGCTGGTTGATGAAGACAACTACACAGTTCGACTTACTGATTACCGGTGTCAACTTACGAAGCGCCTGTGACATCAAACGCGCCTGTAAGCCCACGTGAGCATCTCCCATGTCACCCTCAATCTCCTGACGCGGAACCAAAGCTGCAACCGAGTCAATTACGATGATATCCATCGCTCCGGAACGCACCATCGTCTCTGCAATCTCAAGTGCCTGATCACCACTGTCCGGCTGTGAAATATACAGCTCGTCAATATCCACACCAATATTCTTTGCATAAACCGGATCCAAAGCATGCTCTGCATCAATAAAGCCCGCAATACCGCCGCGCTTCTGCACCTCCGCAATCATATGTAAGGTAAGTGTCGTCTTACCGCTGGACTCCGGTCCATAGACCTCTACCACACGACCCTTCGGCACACCGCCTAAGCCAAGCGCCACATCCAGACTTAGGGAACCTGTCGGAACCGTCTCCACAGAAACATGTGCGCTCGCATCCCCCAACTTCATCACAGCGCCCTTTCCAAAATCCTTCTCCAACTTCGAAATCGCCGCATCTAACGCTCTCTTTTTATCATCATTCATCATAAAATCTGTCTCCTTTTAGCACGAACGAATGTTCGCTTTCTGTTTTTATACTATACTACTTGTTTCGGATTGTCAACAACTTTTTTGGGATTTTTTGCGGATTTGCTTATGGGCTTTTATCATAACACAAAGAAAGACAGATGTAAAAAGCAAATTACATCTGTCTCGTCATTTTCTCACTGTATAAACGTAACCCAAAAGCTCATCCACTAAGGCAGCATTCCCTTTGTCACGCTCTTCCTTGATATAGGTGCTGCTAATCTCTCTGCCACCATAGCAAATCTTCTCCAAGACCTCTAGCTGATAATCAAAACGCTCGGCATACTCCTGCAACATCTGCACATCTCCGTGTCGTTTATGTCCAAAGCGAAAGTCATTTCCTACCACAATATACTTCACATGAAAACGCTCTACCAAAACTCGCCGGATAAAGTCCTCCGCCTCCATCGAAGAAATCTCTTCCGTAAATGGACATTCCACAAAATAATCAATGCGACCTTGCAATCGTGCTGCCTTCTCTTCCCCTGAAAGCAGAGGACGATACTCCTGCCCCAGCTTTTCATAAAGCGGTTGCATGTCAAATGCAAAGACAACCGCATCGACAGCCTCCTGCTTCTTGAAAGCAATTACCCGCTCAACCAACAGCTCATGCCCCCTGTGCAGTCCATCGAATTTTCCAAGCGTAATCGCGGTCTGCCGTTCATTATGATAGTTTTCAAACCCTTTTATATACTGCATACCCTTGCAATTACACTCCTTCATTCGTATAAAACATTTTTACAATGTAAAAATGTTTTTTTGCCTCATCATACGCATAGATTGCCAGAAAACGGTGCAAGTCATCATAGACGCGCACATATTTTCCATCATACAGCTCCGGCACTTTCTGCAAGTGCTTTGGAAGAAACACATTGCCATTATAGGCAAAAGCTGAGGCCTCCTTCTTTAACACAACGGCTTCATACTGTGAAAACATAGCATCGATTGGAACCAGAACCTCCTCTAGGCATCCGCCCTGCTGCTTTGCCTCCACCTCTGCCAACGTCAAACTATTTGCCAGTTCAAAACGGCTTACTTTCGTGCGCACCAAAGTCTCCATACAACCACCGCAGCCGAGCTTCTCTCCAATGTCATGACACAAGGTCCGAATATAGGTCCCCTTCGAGCAAGATACTTCCATCCGCACACGCGGCAAATTCATCTCTAAAATCCGAATATCGTAAATCGTGATATCTCTGGCCTTCCGCTCTACCACCATACCCTGTCTTGCAAGCTCATACAGCTTCTTGCCATTCACTTTCAGAGCAGAATACATCGGCGGAATCTGCTTGCCCTCTCCGATAAAACCGGCAATACACGCCGCCACCTGCTCCTTTGTCAATTCACTCGTCGGGCACTCCTGCAAAACCGTTCCTGTGGTATCCTGGGTATCCGTGCTCTGCCCTAAGAGCAAAACTGCCTCGTAGGTCTTATCCTTATCTGTCAGCATATCACAAAGCTTCGTCGCCTTTCCCAGACAAATCGGGAGCACACCCGTTGCATCCGGATCTAAGGTTCCCGTATGCCCAATCTTCTTTTGTCCAAGAATACCCCGCAGCTTTGCTACTACATCGTGCGAGGTATATCCTTTTTCCTTATGAATATTCAAAACTCCATGTATCATCTGCTTATCCTACATTCTATAACTGCTTTGCAATCTCCATTATCAGACTAGAAACAATCTGCTTCGCTTCGCCTTTTATGGTCACTCCTGCTGCCTTTTTATGGCCTCCGCCGCCAAATGCGGAAGCTACCGCATTCACATCCACATCGGCTGTGGCTCGCAAGCTGACCTTGTACTCCTGCGGACCAATTTCATAGAGAAATACCGCCACTTCCACACCTTTGGTCATGCGCAGTTGACTGACAATCCCCTCCAAATCCTTTGCAACAACACCATATTCCTGCATCGTTGCGGCTGTAAGAAGGGATACAATCACTTTGCCATCCTGTACACAGTTACTCTCCAGCAATGCCTTTCCCAAAATGCGATTCTGTACATAGGTCTTCTCATAAAAGGTCTTATCAATAATCTCGTTCGCACGAATCCCTCTGCGCATCAAATCTGCAGCAATCTCCATCGTCTCCGGTGACGTGCTCGAATACTGAAACACACCTGTATCGTGTACAATCCCCAGATACAGACATTCCGCAATTCCTGCATCAAGCTTGTCTGCATCAAGCAGACGGTAAACAAGCTCCGCTGCTGAACTTGCTTCCGGCACAACGTAATTCTCATCCGCAAATGCCTGATTGCTGACATGATGGTCGATGCAAAGAGTTCGCTTTGCCTTCTGAAATAATTCTGCCGAAAAGCCAAGCCGTCTTTCATCGCCGCAATCCACCGCGATAAAAAGGTCATACACCTGCTCTTTTAGAGCTTCCATTCGAATCTCCTTCGTAAACGGAAACATCTCCTTAAAGCTTTCCGGAATATCCTCCAAATAGACATCTGCCGCAATGTCGGGATGATTCTTTTTGATATATTGATACAGCCCCATACAGGAGCCGACGCAGTCACCATCCGGTCTTATATGACCTCCGATGGCAACTGTCTTTGCCTGTGTCAAAGCGCACTTTAACATCTACTCCACATCCTCATTCTTTAAATCTTTTGTTACATCATCAATCTTCTTTGACATTGCAACACCATAAGCAATGGATTGGTCGAGCACAAATTGAATTGCCGGCGTATTTCGCATATTCAAAGTTCTCGCCAACTCTCTGCGGATATACCCTTCCGCACTCTGCAAGCCCTTCACGGTATCTTCTTGCGCCTTCTCATCGCCGAACACGCTGATATAAGCTTTGCAATTCTTCAAATCCGGTGCCACCTCTACCGCTACCACCGAGGTCATCGGAGCTACCCGCGGGTCTTTGATTCCTCCACGAATGATGTTACTTAGCTCTCTCTGCACCTCAACATTGACTCTCGTATTTTTAATACTGTTCTTTCTCAATTCAATACCTCCTGATGTTCCTTGGATTATCTCGGCACTTCCACCATCTTGAATGCCTCTACCAAGTCGCCTTCCTTGACATCATTGAATTTATCAAACACGAAACCACACTCGTAGCCGGCTTTCACTTCCTTCACATCGTCCTTGAAACGTTTCAGAGACGCAAGCGGTCCTTCGAATATCTGTGTACCCTCACGTGTAATACGTGCAGAGCATCCGCGCTCGAAAATACCATCCAAGACATAAGAACCTGCAATCGTTCCGACTCCGGAAGCCTTGAACGTCTGACGCACTTCTGCGTGTCCCAGAACCTTCTCCTCAAATACCGGATCCAGCATTCCCTTCATCGCTGCCTCAACATCCTCAATTGCATTGTAGATGACACTGTAC
>JAXJPN010000071.1:0-48455 GCA_036311625.1 Faecalimonas sp. | reverse complement strand
TCCACCATATATCCCACACAATCAATCAAACGCACTTTGGTTCGTACATCGTCCATAAGCGCAATTTCTGCCGCCTCCTGCGGTACAAATTTCGGTTCCGTTGTCATAATCGTCTTCCCCGATGCAGCTTGCGGGAGCTCATCCTTTGTCCTGGCTCTGCTGTGTGTATTCTCGATTTTCGGCAACACCAGCAAATCCATAAAGCGTTTGATAAATGTAGATTTCCCGGTACGTACCGGCCCGACAATCCCCAAATAGATTTCCCCGTTTGTCCGTGCCTGTATGTCCTTATAAAGATTAAAAACTTCCATTACACAACCTCCTACTATTTCTTGTATAGTGTATGAGTTGCGAAACGGGGATATGCAAAAAAAGAGGAGGTTACAATACAGTAACGCTCCGCATAGGGACCCGAAGGGCAACAAAGCGAGTGCCTTTACGGGTTCCTTTTGTGTTAGGGCTTCATCTTCTGTATTTTCTAAGAGATGCTTTTTCAAAAAAGTATCTGACAAAAAGGAACTCACAAACAAGATGTTCGCACAAATAGAGATGCATAAAAAATCTTCGAAAGATTGTATGGTAAGTCTTGCGACTTCACTTTGAAAAATGGACAATCGCACAACACTGTTTGAGCTATGCGAGTTTGGTGTGTGATTGTCAAATCACATCTTCAAAGAAAGTCGCCTAGACTTACCACAATCTTGAGCCAGTATTTTGCATGCATCTCTATTTGTGCGAACATCGTATTTGTTCAGACAACTTTTTGTCAGATACTTTTTTGAAAAAGCATCTCTTGAAAATAACAAGAAGATTGCAGATAACACAAAAGGAACCCGTAAAGGCACTCGCTTTGTTGCCCTTCGGGTCCCTATGCGGAGCGTTACTGTATTGTAATCTCCTCTTACTTTTCTTAATTCCACTCTTGTTCTGCCTGTTCGTACTTGCCTTCACGCACCATCAGCTCACGAACGGCTTCCCCCGCATTCTTGTCTTCAAAAAGAATCGCATTGACCTGCTCAATAATCGGAAGGGATACCCCGTACTTCTCACCCAGCTTAATCGCTGCTTTCGCAGAATACACACCTTCTACAACCATCTGTACTTCATCCATCGCCTCTTGCATCGTCTTGCCCTGACCCATCAAGAATCCCGCTTTGCGATTCCGACTGTGTACGCTTGCGCAGGTTACAATCAAGTCTCCGATACCTGTCAGACCTGCAAAGGTCTCTGCCTTGCCGCCCATCTTCACTCCAAGTCTGGTAATCTCAGCAATACCGCGCGTAATGAGTGCGGCCTTTGTATTGTCTCCATAGCCGAGTCCATCTGCCATACCTGCTGCCAATGCAATGACATTCTTCAAAGAACCGCCAAGCTCAATTCCCAGAATATCCGGGCTAATATACACACGAAAGGTATCTGTCTTGAAAGCTTGTTGTAGATATTCTGCCGTCTCTCGGCTTCTTGCACCGACAACACAAGTTGTCGGAAGTCCTCTTCCGACCTCCTCTGCATGGCTCGGTCCTGATAAAACAGCTACGTCCGCTTCTGGAAGTTCTTGCTCTATCTGCTCCGATAAGGTCATCAAAGTGGTCTCCTCAATTCCCTTTGCCACGTTGACAAGCTTCTGTCCCGGTACAAGATATGGCTTCATACTTCTTGCCGTACTTCTTGTAAATACAGACGGAACCGCAAGCACTAAGAAATCTTTCTCACGCATTCCTTCTTCTAAATCGTTGGTAATTCTCATATCTTCCGGCAATCTCACACCCGGAAGCTTGCTTTTGTGCTCACGCTCACGCTGTAACATCTCAACTTCATTCTTGTCAATTGACCAGATGGTCACCTCGTGTCCATTCTTATACAGCAACAGTGCCAAAGCCGTTCCCCAGCTTCCTGCGCCTAACATTCCAACCTTTGCCATGTCTGACCTCCTACTTCTTCTTTGTTCCAAATTTATTCTCTGTGCCATTCAACAGACGCTTGATATTTGCACGATGTCTGACAAATGCCATAACCATCAAAAAGGCTACAACCCCATACAATTCATATAAAAGTGCACCCTCTAAATGAAAGCCTCCATTCTGTCCATACACGATTACCTCAATCAAGAAGCATACCATCACGCAAAGTGAACCTAAGGAAACATAGCGCGTAAGCAATAAAATTCCTACAAAAAGCAACAAAAGGGTAATTGTCATCACCGGATTTGTCGCAATAATCAAACCTGCTGTTGCTGCAATCCCTTTTCCGCCCTTGAATTTTAAATAAAACGGGAAGTTATGACCCAAGACCGCGCCTGCCCCTGCATACATCGAAAGCAGAGTGATTGCTTCGTGGTCTGTCCCATAAATCAAACGCACCACAACTACTGCCAGAATACACTTCAAACAATCACCCAAAAAGGTAATCGCGCCTGCCTTCCAGCCCAAAGTGCGAAGTGCATTCGTGGTACCGGAATTCCCACTCCCGTGTTCGCGGATGTCGATGTGCTGTGCCTTGCCATATAGGTAACCTGTCTGAAACAAACCAAAGGCATAGCCAATTAAAACACTTACAATTCGTTCTATAATCATTGCTCTTTCTCCTTCCGCTCCCGAATGAAGAACTTCAGCGAAGTCCCTCGAAAGCCAAACGCTTCACGAATCTTATTCTCTAAATATCGAGTGTATGAAAAGTGCATCAATTCCTTATCATTTACGAAGATGACAAAGGTCGGTGGCTTCACCGATACCTGTGTGATGTAATAAAGCTTCAAGCGCTTGCCCTTGTCTGACGGTGGCTGCTGCATCGCAACTGCCTCTGTCATAATCTCATTCAGCACGCCTGTCGCTACGCGCAGGGTCTGATTCTCCATCACCACATCAATCATCTCATAGAGCTTTGGAAGACGCTGTCCTGTCTCTGCAGAAACATATAAAATCTCCGCATACGGCATATAGGACAAGGTGTTGCGAATCTGCTTTTCGAATTCATACATCGTCTTGTCGTTCTTCTCGATTGCATCCCATTTGTTCACGACAATAATGATACCCTTGCCGCGTTCGTGCGCAATACCTGCAATCTTCGCATCCTGCTCGGTCACACCCTCCGTCGCATCAATCACCATCAGCACCACATCTGCACGCTCTACGGCTGTCACCGTACGGATAATGCTGTAGCGCTCCAATTCTTCTTTAATCTTATTCTTTCTACGCAGTCCTGCCGTATCAATAAACACATACTCTTTGCCATCGTACTTAATGGCTGTATCAATGGCATCTCGGGTCGTTCCCGCAATATCCGAAACAATCACACGATTCTTTCCAAGCAGCTTATTGACAATCGAAGACTTTCCGACATTCGGCTTGCCCACAATGGCAATACGCGGACGCTCATCCTCTTCCTCTTCGCTGTTATACTGCGGAAAATACTGTACAACCTCGTCCAGCATATCTCCAATTCCCAATCTCGAAGCCGCAGACACCGGCATCGGCTCTCCGATTCCCAGATTGTAAAACTCATAGACATCCGGCATAAATTTATCAAAATTGTCTACCTTGTTGACAACCAATACAACCGGCTTTCCCGAACGGCGAAGCATATCCGCCACCTTTGAATCCGCATCCACAAGTCCTTGTCTGACATCCGTCAGGAAAATAATCACATCTGCCGTATCAATCGCAATCTGCGCCTGTTCACGCATCTGCGAAAGAATAATATCTTTGCTATCCGGCTCAATACCACCGGTATCAATCATCGTAAAGCTTCTGTCCAGCCACGTCACCTCCGCATAGATGCGGTCACGTGTCACACCCGGCGTATCTTTCACAATCGAAATCATCTCGCCTGCCAACACGTTAAACAAAGTGGATTTGCCCACATTCGGTCGCCCGACAATCGCTACAATTGGTTTACTCATCTTTGTTCTCTCCCACTATTGCTTCTATGAAATCCCATCCGCTTGATTTTACAACATCTATCTCCACTTGTAAAGCTTCTTTCAAGTCAGTAAGGCTCACATCATCCAGAAAAACTTCCTCACCGTCTCTAAGCATATTACAAGGCAACAACAATCGTTCACCAAGTGCTTTCCCCTGTAACTGCTTCTGCAAATCCTGTCCGGTAAGTAATCCTGCTACAGTAATTCGCTCGCCAAAAAAATCGTTACGAATCGGATAGAGATGATAGCTAAGCTTCGGGTACTTTTCCTGCAAACGCTCTAACATCCTCTTCAAATACGGAAATGCAAGCTCACCTGTCGCCAATGACACTTCTCGCGGCTCATCATCTCCACAAAACTCAGTGTATGCCTCTTCGAATTCATCCAACAAGAGCCGCACCATACCTACACCATTTTCTAATTGTAAATAGCCGTCATAACACGCTGCCTCCGGAAGCTCCTGCCCGGCGAGGATATACCACTCATCACCTGCATGAATAAAATGCAATCCATATTCTTCATAAAAAATCTTCTGCCACTTTTCAATGACCGCAAGCACTGCCTGCGCATCCTCTTTGGTAAATGGCTCTAAATCTTCCAGACCCTCACGATACTTCGTAAGTCCTACCGGAACCACCGACACACTCTGTAAATGTGGCAAATACTTGGCAAGCTCCTGTATGCTTCTCTCCAATTCCTCGCCATCATTCCAGCCTTTACAGAGCACAATCTGACCATTCATCTGAATGCCGCCCTCATATAGCTTGTCTACCTTCTGCAAGGCCTCTCCGGCAAAACGATTGTGCAGCATCTTACATCGGAGTTCTGGATTCATCGTATGAAAAGAAATATTGATTGGTTCTAAATGATACTTCACGATACGCTCAATATCGTGCTCACTCATATTTGTGAGTGTAATGTAATTACCCTGCAAGAAAGACAGACGCGAATCGTCGTCCTTAAAGTATAAAGTATCTCGCATCCCCTTCGGCATCTGGTCTATAAAGCAAAAGATACACTTATTCCTGCAAGAACGATATTCGTCCATCAAACCTTGTTCAAAGACAATCCCCAAATCCTGCTCATATTCTTTTTCAATCTCTAATTCCCACTCTTCTCCGTCCGGCTTCCGAATGAGCACGACAAGCTCCTCATCATTGACATAAAAATGATAGTCAAAAACATCCTCTATCACACAGTCATTGATACACAACAAGCAATCGCCCGGCTCAATTCCCATCTCCTCAGCAATGCTGCCCGGTTCAATTTCCTTTACAATGTGTTCATGTTCCATACAAGCAGTAGTCCTTTCCTCTCCTGTGTAACATCATAACCGATTTGGTGAAAAAAAGCAATTTTGATTCCATAAAATCTTGAACTCATTGCCATTTTTTGTTAGAATAAAGAGCGCATAAGAATATTATACATTTGGAGGACATTATGGCAAATATTAAGCTATTAGAAAACTCCCTCCCGACCGCTCCACTTAAGATTGCTGCACTCGACAGCTGCAAGGAGCTCGGACAGCGAGTGAATGACTATATTGTTTCTTTCCGAAAGGAAGCAACAGAAGAATTACCGACACTGGCATCGATTGCCAATTATCACTGTGAGAACTACTTAGTGGAAAGCGCCTGTCCACGTTTTGGTTCCGGAGAGGCTAAGGGTGTACTTCGCGAATCCATTCGCGGTGCCGACCTTTTTGTAATGGTTGATGTGTGCAACCACAGTCTCACCTACACCGTCAACGGCCACAAGAATCATATGTCACCGGACGATCATTACCAAGATTTAAAGCGTATTATCTCCGCTGCAACCGGAAAGGCACGCCGTATCAACGTCGTAATGCCGTTCCTGTATGAGAGCCGTCAACACAAGCGCACTAAGAGAGAATCCCTCGACTGTGCACTTGCTTTGGAAGAATTGATGGATATGGGTGTCTCGAACATCATTACCTTCGATGCTCATGACCCGCGTGTGCAGAATGCCATTCCGCTCAATGGATTTGACAACTTTTCACCGAATTACCAGTTTATGAAAGCACTGCTCCGCGCAGAGCCGGATTTGAAGGTGGACAAAGACCACCTGATGATTATCAGCCCGGATGAAGGCGCAATGCATCGTGCCGTATATTTGTCGAACATTCTCGGTGTCGATATGGGTATGTTCTATAAGCGCCGTGATTACTCCGTTGTCGTCAATGGCAAGAACCCGATTGTTGCCCACGAATTCTTAGGCACAGACTTGAAAGGCAAGAATGCCATTATTGTTGACGATATGATTTCTTCCGGCGAGAGTATGCTGGACGTTGCAAAGCAGATTAAAGAACGTGGCGCGAACCGTGTGTTTGTCTTCACAACATTTGGACTGTTTACAGAGGGCCTTGATAAGTTTGACGAGTATTATGAGAACGGCTTCATTGACCGCATCATTACAACGAACCTGACTTATCTCCCTGAGGAGTTAAAAGACAAGCCGTACTTCAGCTGTGCGGACATGGCGAAATTCCTTGCATTGATTATTGATTCTTTGAATCATGATACACCGATTGGCAGTGTACTGGATCCTTCTGAGAGGATTCACGCCCTGATGGCAAAGCACAATGCCAAATTCGAATAGAGAACACAAAAAGAGGCTGTTGCAAAATAGCCTCTTTTTATTTTCTCGCATGATAATACTTCTGTCCTGGCTGCATCGTCACCCCTCTTGCTTCCATCAGTTCACTCACTGTCACAAGCTGATATCCACGCTCCTGCAATGCCGGAATCAAAGCCATCATCGCATCTTTTGTGGTCTCATAAATATCGTGTAACAACACAATGTCTCCATCCTGCACTGTCCCCAATATATTGTCAATAACTGCCAATCCATCCCGTATCTGCCAATCCGTCGTATCCACCGACCAATGCACAAGTGGATAAGGCATCTGTAACACAGGGTCATTCACTGCACCGTAAGTCGGACGAACAAGACTTGCCCCACTTCCAAAGACTTCTGCCAATGCCTGATTCGTGCTCTCTATCTCTGCCTGTACCTGCTCGGGTGTAAGCTTCGTCAAATCAGGATGCGAATAACTGTGATTTCCAATCTCACAGCCAATCTCTCTCATCTTTCTAAGCAAATCTGCATTTGGTTGCACACGGTTGCCCATAACAAAAAATGTCGCCCTCGCATTATACTCCTCCAGGCGATTGACAATAGCCTCCGTATAAATACTCGGACCATCATCAAAGGTAAGCGCAATCATCGGCTGA
The DNA here is from genome assembly GCA_036311625.1 of Faecalimonas sp. Lineage (GTDB taxonomy): Bacteria > Bacillota > Clostridia > Lachnospirales > Lachnospiraceae > Faecalimonas. Next base: position 41,282 of record JAXJPN010000071.1, on the reverse strand, counting down.
TCCGGTGAAACAAGCGGCTTTTCAGGCTCCCCTTCTTCCTTCTCCGGCGCCGGCTTTTCTTTTTCTTTCTTCTCTTCTTTTCCGATTCCCTCTATCTTCTTTAATGTATTTGTAATCTCTTCATGATGTACATAGCTAAATACCGTTAAAAAAAGTAGGATTGCTACGAGTAACAATCCTACAATCATCTTCTTATGGCGTCTTGCCCATGAATCATGGCGAAACCAGCGATTGTCTATCCTACTCATCTCTCATTGTCCTTATCCATTCTATTTAAGAACATTATAAGACAAGATTCGACATTATGCAATCACTCGTACACCCAAAACATCTGGAATCTTTTTCAAATCTGCAATAATCTCTTCTGTAATCTCATGCACATCCATAATGGTGTATGCATATTCATTCTTACTCTTGTTGGTCATATCCGAGATATTGATACCATCCTCCGAAAAAACATTTGTAAACTTCACAAGCATACTCGGCTGATTGCGGTGCAAAATGGTGATTCTCTTCTTATCACCGCGAGGTCCCATATCACAGTTCGGATAATTCACAGAATTGCGGATATTTCCATTCTCCAAGAATTCTCTCAACTCCTGTACTGCCATCTTTGCACAGTTGTCCTCTGACTCTTCTGTAGATGCCCCAAGATGCGGAATCACGATGGTGTTCTTCATACCAACAACACGCGGATTCGGGAAATCGGTTACATATCTCTTCACTTTGCCGGAAGCCAACGCCTCTGCCATCGCATCCTCGTTCACAAGCACATCTCTTGCAAAGTTCAAAATAACGACATCATCCTTCATGATTTCGATAGCCTCTTTGTTAATCATTCCCTTTGTGGAATCTAAAGCCGGCACATGAATGGTAATGTAATCACATGCGCGATACAATTCCTCAACCGACTTTGCATGGACAACATCTCTGGAAAGTTTCCAAGCAGAGTCTACCGACAGGTATGGATCATAGCCGTAGACTTCCATTCCGAGACTGCAAGCGGTGTTCGCAACCAAGATACCAATTGCGCCCAGACCGATAACACCCAACTTCTTTCCGGCAAGCTCACAACCTGCAAATGCTTTCTTTGCCTTTTCCGCAGACTTTGCAATATTCTCATCCTCAGCGTTCGCCTTTACCCAATCAATGCCACCTACAACATCACGTGAAGCCAAGAACAGACCAGCAATCACAAGCTCCTTTACACCATTCGCATTTGCTCCCGGCGTATTAAATACAACGATACCTTCCTCTGCACAACGCTCCAACGGAATATTATTCACGCCGGCACCGGCTCTGGCAATCGCCTTCAAATTCTTACTAAACTCTATCTCATGCATCGCTGCACTTCTAACAAGCACTGCATCTGCATTCTCCATCTGCTCAGTTGCAACATAGTCCTCAGAAAACTCTGCCAATCCTACACCTGCAATCGCATTCAAACAATGATACTGATACATCTTACAAATTCTCCTCTTCAAATTTTCTCATAAATGCCACCAATGCCTCTACGCCTTCCTTCGGCATTGCATTGTAAATGCTGGCGCGCATACCACCTACACTTCTGTGACCTTTCAGGTTCTCAAGGCCTGCCTCTTTTGCCTCCTTGACAAACTTCGCATCCAAATCTGCATCTCCTGTCACGAACGGCACGTTCATAAGCGAACGGTCTTTCTTCTCGACAGTTCCCTTGAACAGCTTGCTCTCGTCCAAGAAATCATAGAGAATCTTTGCCTTCTCTTCATTTCGCTCCTTCATCGCTTCCAGGCCACCCATCTCTTTAATCCATTTAAATACCTTTCCGCAAACATAAATACCATATGCCGGTGGCGTATTGTACATAGAGCCTGCATCTGCATGTGTCTTATACTTCAACATTGTCGGTGTATACGCCGGCACATCCTCTGTAATCAAATCCTCACGGATAATCACGATAACTACACCTGCCGGTCCGATATTCTTCTGTACACCACCATAGATGATGCCGTACTTGCTCACATCTACCGGCTCTGACAAGAAGCAAGAAGAAACGTCAGATACCAAAAGCTTGCCTTTGGTGTTCGGCAATTCTTTAAACTTTGTACCATAAATGGTGTTATTCTCACAGATATATACATAATCTGCATCCTCAGAAATCGGCAAATCTGAGCAATCCGGTATGTAAGAGAAGGTCTTATCCTCTGAGCTGGCAATCTTGTTCGCCTTGCCGTATTTGGCCGCCTCCTGGTACGCCTTCTTTGCCCACTGACCGGTCACAATGTAATCTGCAACGCCATTCTTCATCAGGTTCATTGGAATCATCGCAAACTGCTGTGAAGCTCCACCTTGTAAGAACAGTACCTTGTAGTTATCTGGAATATTCATCAACTCGCGAAGGTCTGCCTCTGCGGTATCGATAATCTCCTGATATGCTTTTGAACGGTGGCTCATCTCCATCACCGACATACCGGTGCCGTTGTAGTCCAACATCTCATCTGCCACTGCCTTTAATACGCTCTCCGGTAACACTGCCGGTCCTGCTGAAAAATTGTAAACTCTGCTCATCCTATAAATCCTCCTCACTAAATGCCTCGCTGATGGCTGCACCCGGTGCTACCATCGGCCAAACTTTCTCATCACTATCAATCACACATTCAATCACAACCGGTCTTTGCAAGGTCAATGCCTTTGCAAATGCTTCGGAAAATTCCGCCTGTGTCGTCGCGCGCATACCGACCGCGCCCATTGCCTCTGCCAGCTTCACAAAATCTACAGAATCATTGAGAACCGTTGCGGAATACCTCTGTCCGTAGAACAAATCCTGCCACTGACGCACCATGCCAAGCACATGGTTATTGAGTACAACTTGAATAATCGGGATGTTGTATCTTGCCGCTGTCGCAATCTCATTCATATTCATACGGAAACAACCGTCTCCTGCGATATTGATGACCGTCTTCTCAGGAACGCCCATCTTCGCGCCAAGCGATGCGCCAAGTCCGTATCCCATCGTTCCGAGTCCGCCGGAAGTAAGTAAAGTACGTGGCTGCGTGTATTTATAAAACTGTGCTGCCCACATCTGGTTCTGTCCTACCTCTGTGGTAATCACTGCCTCGCCCTTTGTCTGTCGATAAATCTCTTCAATTGCAAACGGCCCACTTAACACCTCCGGGTGATAGCTGAGCGGATGCTTCTCTTTGTATTCCTGTATCTGTGCCTTCCAAGCACTGTGGTCTTGCTGTGAAAGCCGTGCATTTAAAACAGCTAACACTTCCTTCACATCTCCATGAATGCTTGCATCCGTCAAAATATTCTTATCAATCTCTGCCGGATCAATGTCAATCTGCAAAATCTTCGCATTGCTTGCAAACTTGCTTGCATTCCCCGTCACGCGATCACTGAATCTTGCACCAAGCACTACCAGCAAATCACACTGGCTCACCCCATAATTCGAAGCCTTTGTACCGTGCATACCAAGCATGCCTGAGTAGAGTGCATCCGTTCCCGGAAAAGCTCCCTTGCCCATCAAGGAGTCTGCAACCGGCGCATCTAACTTATGTGCAAATTCTTTTACTTCCTCACTTGCACCCGACAAAATCGCACCGCCACCAACAAAAATGTATGGCTTTTCGGACGCCTGCAACATCGAAAGTGCTGTGCCTAGCTCCTCCTCACAAATTGCAATCTCTGCCTTCGCGTGCACATCAATCTCTTTGCACTCATATGTACATTGATTTGCCGTCACATCCTTTGGAATATCAATCAGTACCGGTCCCGGACGTCCTGTCCGTGCAATACGGAATGCTTCTCTGATTGTATCTGCGAGCTTCGTCACATCCTTTACAATGTAATTGTGCTTTGTAATCGGCATCGTCACCCCGGCGATGTCAATCTCCTGAAAACTGTCTTTTCCAAGTAGGGACACGCCGACATTACAAGTAATTGCAACCATCGGAATGGAATCCATATACGCCGTCGCAATTCCGGTAACTAAGTTCGTCGCACCCGGCCCGCTGGTCGCAAAGCATACGCCTACCTTTCCTGTCGCTCTCGCATAGCCATCTGCCGCATGGGAAGCTCCCTGCTCATGAGAGGTCAAAATATGTGTAATCTCATCACTGTGTTTGTAAAGTGCATCGTAGATATTCAGAATCGCTCCGCCCGGATATCCGAACACGGTATCTACGCCCTGCTCCTTCAAACATTCAATGACAATCTCTGCTCCTGTCAATTGCATAGTCTCTGTATCTCCTTTACTTATCTTGGGATTTCCAATATCGCACCGCGATTCCCTGAAGTTACCATAGCTGCATATCTTGCTAAATAGCCACTCGTCACCTTCGGCTGTCTCGGCTTCCAGTTTGCCTTTCTCTCTGCCAATACTTCATCGGATACCGCAAGCTCAATCTTATTCTCCGGTATATTGATCTTGATGATATCGCCTTCCTCAACCAGTGCTATCGGTCCACCGACTGCTGCTTCAGGAGAAACATGCCCAATGGATGCACCTCTGGAAGCACCACTAAAACGGCCATCCGTAATCAAGGCTACAGAAGCACCGAGTCCCATACCGGCGATTGCAGAAGTCGGGTTCAACATCTCGCGCATGCCCGGACCACCCTTCGGCCCCTCATAACGAATGACAACCACATCGCCTGCGACAATCTTGCCGCCCTTGATTGCATCAATTGCGTCTTCCTCACACTCAAACACACGAGCCGGCCCTTCGTGTACCATCATCTCTTCCACCACTGCCGAGCGCTTTACAACACCGCCGTATGGTGCAAGATTTCCGGTAAGTACCGCAAGTCCCCCTGTCTCACTATATGGGTTCTCAATCGGTCTGATGACCTCAGGATCGCGATTCACTGCATGCGCAATGTTCTCGCCAACCGTCTTTCCTGTTACCGTCATACAATCCGTATGTAATAAGCCCTTCTTATTCAACTCGTTCATCACTGCGTACACACCGCCGGCCTCGTTCAAATCCTCCATATAGGTCGGACCCGCCGGTGCCAAATGACAAAGATTCGGGGTCTTTGCACTAATCTCATTCGCATAGGTAATATCAAAGTCCATGCCAATCTCATGTGCAATCGCCGGAAGGTGCAGCATACTGTTCGTCGAACAGCCAAGTGCCATATCTACCGTCAGCGCATTGATGATTGCTTCTTCTGTCATAATATCTCTCGGACGGATGTTCTTCTCATAGAGCTCCATCACCTTCATACCTGCATGCTTTGCAAGCCTGATTCTCTCAGAATACACAGCCGGAATCGTACCGTTCCCGCCAAGTCCCATACCAAGCACTTCCGTCAGGCAGTTCATACTGTTCGCTGTATACATACCGGAGCAAGAACCACAGGTCGGACAAACCTTCTCTTCAAACTCTGTCACATCTTCCGCAGTCATCGTACCTGCCGCATACGAACCAACCGCCTCAAACATACTTGACAGGCTTCGCTTGCAGCCCTTCACCTTTCCGGCAAGCATCGGGCCACCGCTGACAAAAATTGTCGGCACATTGATTCTCGCTGCCGCCATCAAAAGTCCCGGTACATTCTTATCACAATTCGGAATCATTACGAGCGCATCAAACTGGTGTGCCATCGCCATCGCTTCCGTTGAGTCTGCAATCAAATCTCTGGTCACCAGAGAATATTTCATTCCGACATGTCCCATCGCAATTCCGTCACAGACAGCAATCGCCGGAAACATAATCGGTGTTCCTCCTGCCATCGCAACGCCCATCTTCACCGCATCACAAATCTTATCCAGATTCATATGACCCGGCACAATCTCATTATAAGAACAAACAATCCCGACTAAAGGTCTCTGTCGTTCTTCCTCTGTATATCCCAATGCATTAAACAGGGAACGATGTGGTGCTTGCTGCACCCCTTTTGTCACTGTATCGCTTCTCATCAAAATCCCACCTTTGTAAAGTTTTATAAATTTTATCATACCGCATTTTCACTGACGTTTCAAGCCTTTAATTCGCTAAATTGTAGGTAATTTTAACCGGATTCTGTAGAAAACTCACAAAAAAAGAAACTCCCCTGTCTTGGGGAAGTTTCTTTTCTCAGTTCTTCTTTCTATCACTTTTTCTTCACACTGTAACCGAAGCTTCCAAGCTTCTCGCCCAGTGCCAAATATTCGCCATGTGAGTATGCCAAAAGGCCTGTCTCTTCCAGACAAAATCTGCCTTTCTCGTTCAGGTACTTCTCATCCACCTGTACAGACACCACCTCAGCGAGAAACATATCGTGGCTGCCAAGTGGCTTTACATCCACAACCTTGCATTCGATATTCACAGGACTCTCTTCGATAATCGGAGCATACTGCAATGCATTCGCCTTGCCTTTTGTCAGTCCGGTCTCTCTCCACTTGTCCACATCTCTTCCCGAGCGTACACCACAGTAATCTGTCGCCTGCACCAACGCCTCTGTCGTGAGGTTCACAACGAACTCACCGGTCTCCTTGAGCATTGCATAAGAATGCCGCTCCGGTCTTACCGAAATATAGAGCATTGCAGGGTCACTGCACACCGTACCTGTCCAAGCAATCGTCACAATATTCGTATTCCCCGACTTATCTCCTACACTCACCATCACTGCCGGCAACGGATATAACATATTTCCCGGCTTCCAAGTCTGCTTTGCCATCTTACTACCTCCTACTGCTGAAAGGATTTCACGAAAGTCGGAATAAATTGCTTCTTACGAGACACAACGCCCTTCAGATAAATCTCTCCGACACCCTTCGGAAGTTCAAAAGCCTCCATTAGCTGTTCCTCTGCACCCTTTCCGTAGCATAAAATCTCTGTGGATTCTTCCATAATATTTGTCAACATAAAGAAGACCATATCCAGCTTCTGCTGCAATGCTACCTTCTCGAGACAAGGGCGAAGCACATCTCGAATTGCCTGAAGTTCTTCCGCACTCATCGAACTAATCTGACCGACACCGAGCTTCACCTGGTCTACGGTAAACGCCTTGAAATCCTGGAAGAAGATCTCCTCCGCGCTCTTTCCGCGCAGATTGCTTCCCGCCTTGAACATCTGCTCTGCAAGCTCCTGCAAATCCAACTGTGCAAGCTCTGCCAGCTCTTTTGCTGCCGCCTCATCTATCCAAGTCGCCGTCGGTGAACGGAACAACAAGGTATCTGATACAATCGCCGAACAGAGAAGTGACGCCGTTGTCTTGTCTGGCACAATCTGGTTCTCCTTGTACATACCATAGACGATGGTTGCCGTACAGCCCACCGGCTGATTACGGAAGAATACCGGCCCCACTGTCTCAAGTCCGCCTAAACGATGGTGGTCAATAATCTCAAGCACCTCTGCCTCCTCCACGCCGTCTACTGCCTGCGTCTTTTCATTGTGGTCTACCAGAATCAAACGCTTCTTACTTGCCTCCATCAAACGACGGCTGGAAATCAAACCATAGAAGTTCCCTTCCTCGTCAAGCACCGGAAAGTCACGCGTACGCTTCTTTGCCATCTCCTGCTTAATCTCTTCCACATAATCACTGGTATGGAAAGTCGCCACATTTTCCAGATTCATAAAATGCTTTACCGGTATACTTTGGTTAATCAATCTGGCTGCCGTAAAGGTGTCATGCGGTGTCGTAATCACAACGATATTTCTCTCCTCCGCAAGCTTCTTGATGGTACGCGTTACCTGCGCCTCCTGACAGACAACGATACAGCTTGCATTGAGTTCGATTGCACAAAGCTGTACTTCATAGCGATTTCCCAAGATAACCAAATCGTCCTGTTCAATAAAGGTCTCCATCATATCCGGGCTGGAAGCCGCAACAACAACTTTTCCTTTTACAAAATATCCGTGTGAATTCCCTGTAATCAATTCCCCATCCAAAGTGTTCACAATATTCTGGTACTGTGTACGTGCGGTTGCAAGAATATGACTGTCATAGACATCCATATAAGAAGTCGCAACGTCACCGGTGGTAATGATTCCCTCCAGCTTCTTATCACGCGTTACCGCAAGCGTATAACCATTCTTCTCTTTCATCATCGCCCAGGCTTCTTTGATGGATGTATTATCTGGGATGCCCGGTGTGCGGTTGACATCTACATCCTTTACCTCCAAGCGCACATTTTCCAAATATTTCGGCTTCTCCACGCCAAAACGATTCAACACATACTGTGTCTCTTCATTTATGGAGCCGGCGCGGCTCGCTATGTAGGTACCCTCCGAAATCTGTTGCTTCAGATTTGCATATGCAATCGCAGAACAAATGGAGTCTGTATCCGGGTTCTTATGCCCGACCACATATACCTTATTCGCCTTCTCTGTCTTCAAAAGCTCCACCTCCTCATACATATAAAGTGCCATTTTTTTGCCTGTTTGTCAAATATTTTTCACGAATTATGGTTGCTATTTCCATTTGAATGCGATATTCTAAGGGTATCAATCATTATCAGAAAGCGAAAGAGGTAAGAAACATGAGTGAAGAAGTATTACAAACAGAGACTATGGCAGATTTGGAAGCGCATTTCGACGATGCCAGCCCTTGGAACGTAATTGCAGACTATCTGGAAAAAGGCACTGTACTTACAGTAAAGGTCGAGGGTGTTGTCAATGGCGGTGTGATTGCTGTCGTTGAAGGTGTGCGAGGATTTATTCCGGCTTCTCAATTATCCCTAACTTATATCGAGAACTTAGAAGACTTCTTATTACAAGAAATTGAAGTGCAGGTAATTGAAGCTGACCAGGCAGCAAACCGTTTGATTTTGTCCGCACGTGCTTTGTTGAAAGCAAAAGAAAAAGCTGCAAAGGATGCCCTGATGGCAAGCATGCAGCCGGGTACGGTTGTGAAGGGTACGGTTGAAAGTCTGCAAAGCTACGGTGCTTTCGTTCGTTTGGAGAACGGACTTTCCGGTCTCATCCACATTTCACAGATTGCAAACAAGCGCATCAAAGCCGCAAGCGATGTGTTGAAAGTTGGCGATGAGATCGAGGCAAAGATTATCGATGTGAAGCAAGGCAAGATTAGCCTGAGCAGAAAGGCATTGCTTGCACCGGAGGAACCTGTGGAAGAAGAGAATCCAAAGGTTGAGATTCCAAAGGCAGAGAACATCGGCACAAGTCTTGGTGATTTGTTTAAGAACATCACATTATAGAAAATGAAAGAAGCTCTTGGATGACCATCCAAAAGCTTCTTATTTTTTATTCTTCTTCAAATCCAACAAGCAGATAGAATCCTCTCTCCGTCTCCCGAATCTCTCGAATGATACCTGTCTTTGAACGAATTCGCTGGTTACTGCGATAGATACCGGACATTGCAACCGACGGCTCTACCAGATAGCTGTAAAGACTTCCATTGATTCGCTCACTAATCTGCACCTCCTGCCCTTCTGTGACAAGACCCTTTCTTTCCATCTTAAATAATTCTTCTCGCATCTGCACGCCTCTTTTCTATTCCATATCATCTAACTTATGTATGCCAATCTTGTCCAGCCAGCGCACCACACGCTCTCGTGGGAACAAAAGGTTAATCGCAATCGCAATCGCAACACCAAATGCGGTATCAAATATACGGTTCAACGAATAACTAATATAGGTATCTGCCGGTGTATTGAAAAAGATAATGCAGAGCACTACCCCACCAGGCTGGATTGCTCCCGGCCAGCCAAAGGAAAGACTGGTGAGCACCAACACAATGACACCTATGAACAAAAATAAAAGTAAAATATAATGCCAACCGCCTTCTGGATAGAACAGTAAGTATACTGGATATAACAGCATACCAATCACGCCACCGATGATGGTTCCGAACAAACGATTCCCGCCATTGAGCTTCGAGTCCGCCATATCACTTCCTGTACCAAAGATTGCTCCGATACAAGCAAAAGTCGGGTTGCGGTCCACAATAAAATACAGCAATGCACATAGCGTTGCCGCAATTGCTGTCTTTACATTTCGCATACCAATATGTAAACGTATTCCTCTTGAGTACTTTTGCTTCATAATGATTCTCTCCATTCCTAATTTAACAACCTTTTCCAATTATAAGCACTCACCCCTTGAAACACAAGGCTTTTTTTTTGCTTTTTCTTATGGTATACTAGACAAAACAACTTGGAGGTGCCGAATGAATACGCACAGAAATGAATCTGCGGAGAATTATTTGGAGACGATTTTGGTCTTAAGCGAGACACTTCCCGCTGTCCGCTCTGTAGACATTGCAAATGCCTTGTCTTATAAAAAATCGAGTGTCAGCGTGGCTATGAAGAATCTGCGCGAAAAGAATCACATCATCGTCACCGAAGAAGGCTATCTAAAACTTACGGAATCCGGTCTCGCCATCGCCGAGATGATTCGTGAACGCCACCAGATTTTAAAAGCTTGGCTTACAAATATCGGTGTGCCGGAGGAGATTGCCTCCGAAGACGCCTGCAAGCTGGAACATATACTCAGCAAGGAAAGCTATGACGCAATTAAAAGACACACACTGAAATAAACAGGAGACGATTTTTCGTCTCCTGTCTTTTTATATCGATTGCTCATTTACTTCTCTTTTGCAGCTCCTTGCGCATCCACTGCAATTCCCCGCGCAGCTTCCACAAGTCTTTCCTTCTTTATGATTCTTCCACATCGAACGAATCACCAACACCACAATCACCCCAAGTACGGCAAGTACAAGTATATCTCCCATCATTGCTCCCTCCATCCTTTTCGGAAAATCAGATACAAGAGCAGGGCAAATGCAAGCACTGCCACAATCGTGAACACACCAAATACCGCTTCACCCGTTGCAATTCCTACAAGCTGGTATACAATCATCGAAACTACATAAGCAAGCCCACACATATAGGCAAGGGTCGCCCAAGTCCATTTGGCGCTTCCCATCTCGCGCTTGATTGCACCGATTGCCGCAAAACAAGGTGCGCACAGCAGATTAAAAATCATAAAGCTATAAGCACGTACCGGACCGAAGTCTGCCGCAATCTTGCTCCAAATCTCATTGCCGGATTCGCTGAGCTCGCCGCCGAAATTGTAGAGGGTGCCGAAGGTCATCACGACTTCCTCTTTCGCAATCAGACCTGTCGCAGTCGCCACAGTCGCTTTCCAAGCCATATCGCCCATCCAGCCAAGCGGGTAGAATATCCACGCAAACAGCTTACCGATGCCTGCGAGGAAGGATGCATTACTGTCTTCTACGGCTACAAATTGTCCATCTACATAGCCATAGGTCTGCAAGAACCACAACACAATCGAACTCAACAGCACGATGGTCGTCGCCCGCTTTACAAAGTCCCAGCCTCTGTCTAAAGTCGAGCGGAAAATGTTTCGAGGCGACGGCAGGTGATACGCCGGAAGCTCCATCACAAACGGTGCCGGCTTTCCTGAAAACGCCTTGAACTTCTTTAATATCACACCGGAAATCACCACCGCAAATACACCGATAAAGAATGCGGAGGTTGCCACAAGCGGTGAGTTTCCAAACACTGCTCCTGCAAATAGACCGATGATTGGCATCTTTGCCCCGCAAGGGATAAAGCCCGTCGTCATCACTGTAATCTTTCGGTCATTCTCATTCTCGATGGTACGGCTCGCCAGAATTCCCGGCACACCACAACCGGTTGCTACCAGCATCGGAATAATGGATTTGCCGGACAAGCCAAACTTCCGAAAGACGCGGTCTAAGATAAATGCCACACGGGACATATACCCCACATCTTCAAGTATAGATAAAAGCAGGGATAGTACCAATATCTGCGGCACAAAACCAAGCACTGCGCCCACGCCGGCAACAATGCCATCCATAACCAGGCCATACAGCCAGCCGCTGACACCAAGTGCATGTAGTATGTAATCAAAACCATTCGGTATCCATTCTCCAAAAAGCACATCGTTTGCCCAGTCTGTTCCAATGGTTCCAATAGAGAACGGAAAGCTTCCCATCGCAATTGCATACATCAGGAACATAATACCCGCAAAAATCGGAAGTGCCAGAACGCGGTGGGTCACAACACTGTCAATCTTATCTGAAAGACTCATCGCGTGCTTGCCTGCCTTCTTCTTTACAGAACGTCTTACCACGTCTTCTATGTATCGATATCGCTGGTCTGCAATAATAGACTCTGCATCATCGTCCATCTCCTTCTCACAATCTAGGATATGCTGCTCCAAATGTGAGAGGATTTCCTCATCCAACTGTAGCTCTTGCAAGACCACCTCATCACGTTCAAATAGCTTGATGGCATACCATCGCAAATAAATATCTTCCACATATGGCTCAATTGTCTCTTCAATGTGCGCCAATGCATGCTCCACGCTTCCATTAAACACATGTGGTCTCTCGGTATGTACGTGATTCCTTGCAAGTGCGACCGCCTCTTTTGCAGCTTCCATACCGCCCTCACCCTTTAAGGCACTGAGCTCCACACTGGTACAGCCGAGCGCCTTGCTCAGCTTTTCCAAATCAATCTGGTCTCCGTTTTTCCGCACCAAGTCAATCATATTGATGGCAACCACCACCGGGTGACCAAGCCCAATGAGCTGCGTTGTCAGATATAGATTACGCTCAATGTTCGTTCCATCGACAATATTTAAAATCGCATCGGGATGTTCTTTTACCAGATAATTTCTGGTTACCACTTCCTCCGGCGTATATGGCGACAAGGAATAGATACCCGGCAGATCTTGAATAATCACATCCTCATAACCTTTCAGACCGCCCTCTTTCTTTTCCACCGTCACGCCCGGCCAATTTCCCACATACTGGTTCATACCGGTCAATGCATTAAACAAAGTGGTTTTCCCACAGTTCGGATTCCCTGCCAAAGCAATTTTTATACTCATCGTGTTCTTATCCTTTCTTTTCCTCTCTCCTATTCTATCTCAATCATATCTGCGTCAGCACGGCGAAGCGTCAGCTCATAGCCGCGCAGATTCAATTCCATCGGGTCTCCCAAAGGCGCCACCTTGCGCACGAAAATCTCAACCCCTTTGGTAATTCCCATATCCATAATGCGTCTGCGAACTGGCCCGTCCCCATGCACTCTGATTACCACTGCCGTCTGATTCACTTTTACGTCTTTTAATGTTCTCATTGTATCTCCTTTATCAAAACTTTTGAGTTAGTTGTAACTAACCAACTTCTTGTAAAGATTAACATTGTTTCATATGGATGTCAAGCAGGAATTCCAATTTTTTCTACTTTTTCAAAAAAAGAACTGTGCACATCTCTGTACACAGTTCTTTCCCTATGCTCTCTTTTCAAAGCTTGCACACTCTGTCTCTTGGCTGGTACAAGCATCATTCCCACCTACGCTAATCTTTCCAGCGTGGCATTTACACTCTTCATTGTACTGACATTCCACAGCCTTACAATCTACTTTACTTAAAGCAGTTGCCTCTTTTGCTGTATTGGAATATGCATCTGTCTTTTCTTGGAAGCTTGCACAGCTTGTGTCCTTTGCAACCTTCGCATCACTTCCTGCTACCTCGATTCCATCAAGCACGCAGTAATAATCCTTATTGTGCACACAGGTGTGTACATTGCATTTTAATTCTGGCATGGCCATACCTCCTTTTATCGGTTTCCCTTTTCAAGTGTAGTATGGACTGCTTTTTCAAATCTATGCGTTCTGGCCGCAACATTTTTTGTATTTTTTACCACTTCCGCATGGACAAGGATCATTCCTTCCAATCTTCTTATCTTTGCGAATCGTTCCGGAAGCCTTCTGCTCCTTGTATAGCTCTTTGCGCTTTTCTTCCGGGAAGATATTCTCCCATTGTGGCAACTCATACAACCAATCTGCTTTCGCCGCAACCATATTCTTATAGAGCTTTTCCTTATCGAATGCAAGGCTGACAACGGTATCTTCTTCCATCTCTTCAATTGGATTCTCTTCTTTTAAGCTCTCGTTGATTCCATCTAAGAAGCCGGTCATCGTAAATACTTCAACACCGTATCTTTCTGCCAGCTCTTTTACAGTTCCCTTCACTTCCTCGTCTGGGTTCTCCAAAAGCTGTGCGTAAATATTCTTTTCAATTTCAAAATAGGAACCCCAGAATCTCTGCATTGTTCCTTGATCCATCTGCTGCGAATATGCTGTATCTCGCCATTCTTTTAATAATGCCATCTCTTTATCTGCTCCTTTGTATTGTAAATGCATTTTATTTCCATATCATAGCATTTGCTCTCGTTTCGGTCAAGACCCAGTCTTGCTTTTCTTCTATCTAAATACTCTTCCATACTGAGCACTTCCTTTTTTCGTTTTTCTCCTTCCATTTTGTCTGCTGCCTCCTTCATTCTGCCAAATTCCCACTATATTACTCTATGTTGAAAACTCACAATCTATGAATTTTTTTGAGTAATTTTGGGATTTTTCTTGACATATACTTAGGAATGCGAATACACTAATACTAATTGCGAAAGGAAATGATGTGATATGGAACATTTAACAATACCTGAGGGATATCGTTCCCCACTCACCATCCGTGAGACAGAGGTTGCCATCAAAGAAATCAAAGACCATTTTGAGCGCGCGCTTGCAAAGTCCTTACACTTGACTCGTGTATCTGCGCCACTCTTTGTAAAGCCGGAATCCGGTCTCAACGACAACTTGAATGGTGTGGAACGCCCGGTCGCCTTTGGTGTAAAAGAACAGAATGACTCAATTGTAGAGATTGTGCACTCTCTCGCCAAGTGGAAACGCTATGCCTTGAAGCGCTATGGCTTCCATTCTGGGGAAGGTCTGTATACAGACATGAATGCGATTCGTCGCGACGAGGATACCGATAATATTCATTCTATCTATGTGGATCAGTGGGATTGGGAGAAGGTCATCTCTCACGAAGAGCGCAATATGGAGACCCTCCAATATACCGTACGCAAGGTATATACCGCTTTAAAAGAGACGGAAAGCTATATCTCCAGAAGATATAACTACATAGAACCAATTTTACCGGAGGAGATTAGCTTTATCACCTCACAGGAATTGGAGAATTTATATCCGGACAAGACTGCAAAGGAACGTGAATACCTTTTTGCAAAGGAAAAAGGGGCTATCTTTATTTCGCAGATTGGAAAAGTATTGCTTTCCGGCGAGAAGCACGATGGCCGTGCGCCGGACTATGATGATTGGGAATTGAACGGAGACATTATCGTCTACTACCCGGTTCTGGATATTGCATTAGAATTGTCATCTATGGGCATTCGCGTGGATGAGGAATCGCTGATGCACCAGTTAGAATTAGCTGCCTGCCCGGAGCGCGCTGAATTGGACTTTCAGAAGGCACTCTTAAACCACGAACTGCCATATACCATCGGCGGTGGTCTGGGTCAGTCCCGTATCTGTATGTTCTGTCTGCGCAAGGCACATATCGGCGAGGTACAATCCTCTACCTGGCCACATGAGATTGTTGAGATGGCAACTGCTAACGGGATTCAATTATTGTAAAAATAAGGTGCTGCTGCTTTGACTTAAGCAACAGCACCTTTCTTCTGTATCTAGTCTTATAACAATCCAAAGAAAGTCGCGAGTACATCTTCCAGCGAGCTTCCATAGGTCGCTTTCTTCACGCCCTCTGTTGCCACGATATCCACCGTTCCAAGCTCTTTTCCATTTAACGTATATTTCGCCTCTCCTACCTTTTGTCCTTTTTTCACAGGGGCTTTTAAATCTTCTTTCAGTTCTACGCTTCTCTCCATTGCACGCAAATTGGCTCCCGTCGTATCCACATATTGAAAAGGCTTACTCTGCTCTACTTTTACTTCCTTCTCAACTCCGCCCTGTACTTTCGCAGGCTTTATTTTCGGCACAGCATCTTCCTGAAACAAGGTACACACCCCAAACCCATAACCGAGTAAAGCTACCGCGTCTTTATTTCGAAGTTTACTGTCATCTGCCGCCATAATTACCGCAATCATCTCAATTCCATCCTTTTCACCCGTCGCCGAGATGCAGAACTTTGCTTGGCTGGTGGAACCGGTTTTTAATCCTGTTGCATACTCATAGTGTCGAACCAGTTTGTTCGTATTACTCAGTCCGAATTCTGTCGTCCCCTTTCGCGTGGTATGGGTGATGTTCTCCTGCCAAATCATACAATAGTCCCGAATCTGCGGGTATTTGGTAATCAACTCCCTTGACATTAAGGCAATATCCCTCGCCGTTGTCATATGCCCTTCGGCATCCAAACCATTGCAATTGATGAAATTCGTATTTGTCATTCCTAGTCCCTGTGCACGCTCGTTCATACGGGAAACAAACTCGCTCTCACTGCCACATATGTACTCTGCCATCGCAACACAGGCATCATTGGCACTTGCAACAGAAATACACTTAATCAAAGTCTCTACTGTCTGCACCTCACCCGGCTCTAAAAAGACCTGTGAGCCACCCATAGAAGCCGCATATTCTGAGGTTGTCACCTCGTCCGTCAATTTAATTTTTCCCTCTTCCAGTGCATCAAAAATCAAAAGCAGGGTCATTACCTTTGTCACACTGGCCGGTGCTCTCTTGGAATCTGCATCCTTTTCATAAATCACCTGACCGGTGGATGCCTCCATCAAAAGTGCTGAGGGTGCCGACACCTCAAGCTTTGGCGTCGCCTCTGCTGTATCTTCTGTTGTATTGTCTTCAGTTGCATACACTGGCATGCTCTGCAAGCCGAAAAGTATGCAAAATAGGAAAATAAAAAGTCGTTTCATCTGGAACACTCCGCATATTGCTCGATTGTTACCAGTATATGAAACGACCTTCCAAATCATTCAATTTTCCGATTGATTACATCAATGGCGCAATCAATTTCAAGATACTACCGACCAACTTTTCCAGAATACTTCTTGACTTCAATTGCTCTAATGTCACCTGCTGACAATCTGCCAAAGTCTTCTGAAAATCCCGCTCAATCTCCCAAACCACCGGATTGTTGTAAATAAACGCACCACATTCAAAGTGATGGTAGAGACTGCGGTAATCCAAGTTGATGGTTCCCACTGTTGCTGTGTCATTATCCGAAACAAAAACCTTTGCATGGACAAAACCCGGCGTGTACTCATATATCTGTACTCCTGCCTCAATGAGCGTACGATAATGCGTCTTTGCCAAAACGAAGGCATACCACTTGTCTGGAATGTGCGGCATAATAATGATGACTTCGATTCCACACTTCGCTGCAAAGGTAAGTGCTGTCACCAACTCATTATCAAGCACCAAATAAGGAGTCATGATATGTACATACTTCTTCGCGTGATTCAAAATGTGAAGATATACCTGCTCACCTGTATTCTCATTATCATAAGGGCTGTCGCCGTACGGAAGTACAAAGCCTAACTCTCGCTTCACCTCATCGGACTTTGGCGTCAGATATTTTTCAAAATTTTCAGCCTTTCGCTGCGTGACATTCCACATCTGCAAGAACAGTATCGTCAGATTCTGTACAGCCTCGCCTTCCAGCATCACAGCCGTATCTTTCCAATGTCCAAAAATCTCTTTTGCATTGATATACTCATCTGCCAGATTCACACCGCCGGTAAAGCCTACTATGCCGTCAATGACACATATCTTACGATGGTCACGATTGTTCTGATAGGAAGAAATAATGGGGCGAATCGGGCTGAAAATCTTGGTCTGTATGCCAAGCTTGCGCAGCTTCTTGTCATATTGGAATGGCACACGCATCATACTACAGGTACCGTCATATAGAAAACGCACCTCAACGCCTGCATTTACCTTCTCGGCTAAAATATCAAGCAATGCATTCCACATCTCGCCTTCCTCGATAATGAAATACTCTAGGAAAATGAATCTCTCAGCCTTTGCAAGCTGCTTTTTCATCTCTGCAAACTTCTCTTCCCCGCTCGAAAAATATGTGACAGAAGTGTTCCTGTGTACGGGGTATGACATCTGTTGGTTCATATAATGCGCAAGATTTGCATTTGCCGGTTTGGAAAGCCGAAGTGACTCTAAAACACTCGCATCCTGCTGCATATACTGACTTGTCTGCCCTTCAAGCACTCGTAATCTGCGCTCAATCAGCCCCGCTCCCGGTGTAATCTTGATAAACACATAGAATAAGGTACCAAAGAAAGGCATCACAAAAATCAACAGAATCCACGTGATTTTAAACGCCGGATTGCTTTTACTGTTAATGATGTATATCACAGATACAATTTCCAAGAGCACCATCGCCGCATTGATATACGCCATATAGGCATTTAAGCGGGTCAACGATGCAACCAAAATCCCAATCTGTAAAAGCAACAGCACAGCGACAACAGCCATTCTGCTGAACAAAATATGAAAGATTCCTTTTTTTGCCTTCTTTACGGGCTGTGACTCTTTAATCTTGCTATAATCCATACCGTGTTTCGCCTACCTACTCTTATTTTGGCAATTTAAACGAGCTTTTTAATGAAACAATTCGGTTAAATACCAGTGCATCCGGCTTTGAATCCTTCGCATCCACACAGAAATATCCCTGTCTTACAAACTGGAAACTGTCATATGCAGACACGCCGTCAAAGCTCGGCTCCAAATAGCACTCCTTCAATATGGTCAAAGAATTCGGATTCAAGTTCAAGGAGCCGTCTTCCTTGTTGTATACACCCTTCTCCTCGTCCACAATATTCTCATACAAGCGCACCTCCGCTTTGGTTGCAAACGGTGCCGGTACCCAGTGAATCGTACCTTTTACCTTGCGGCCTTCAAAGCCCGTGCCACACTTTGTCTCCGGATCATAGGTACAGTGAATCTCTGTCACCTTGCCATTCTCATCCTTCACAAAGCTCTCACACTTCACAAAGTATGCGTGCATCAAACGCACTTCATTACCTGGAAACAGACGGAAATATTTCTTTGGCGGCTCTTCCATAAAGTCATCGCGGTCAATATAGAGTTCTCTACAGAACGGCACCTTGCGGAAACCAAGTTCTTCATTCTCTAAATTGTTTGCCACATCCAAGTATTCTACCTGTCCTTCCGGATAATTGTCGATAATCAATTTAATCGGATCTAAGACTGCCATCATACGTGGCTTCTTCATCTTCAAATCCTCGCGGATACAGTACTCAAGCATCGCATAGTCCACCGAACTGTTACTCTTTGACACACCGCAGAGCTCTACAAACATCTTCAAAGACTCCGGCGTAAATCCACGTCTTCTCAACGCCGCAATCGAAACCAGTCTCGGGTCATCCCAGCCGTCAACAATACCGTCCTCCACCAATTTCTTAATGTAACGCTTTCCGGTTACCACATTGGTCAGATACATCTTTGCAAACTCAATCTGTCTCGGTGCCGGGTCAAACTCGCACTCTCTTACCACCCAGTCATACAGTGGTCTGTGGTCCTCGAACTCCAACGTACAAATTGAATGTGTAATCTTCTCAACTGCATCCTCAATCGGGTGCGCAAAATCGTACATCGGGTAAATACACCATTTGTCCCCTGTGTTGTGATGCGACATATGTGCCACACGATAGATAATCGGGTCACGCATATTGATGTTCGGCGATGCCATATCAATCTTTGCGCGGAGCACACGCTCACCATCCTCGAACTTGCCGTTCTTCATATCCTCAAAAAGCTCTAAATTCTCCTCAATGCTGCGGTCACGATACGGGCTGTTCTTACCAGGCTCTGTTAAAGTTCCACGATACTCACGAATCTCCTCTGCGTTCAAATCACAAACATAAGCTTTGCCCTTCTTAATCAACTTCACAGCACACTCATACATCGTCTCAAAATAGTCGGATGCAAAGAAAAGGTTCTCCTTCCAATCTGCGCCAAGCCACTTAATATCTTCCAAAATGGACTCTACGAACTCAATCTTCTCCTTCGTCGGATTCGTATCATCAAAACGCATATGGAAAGTTCCGCCATATTTTTGTGCCAGTCCATAATTCAATAATATGGACTTCGCATGTCCGATATGCAGGTATCCATTCGGCTCTGGCGGGAATCTCGTACAAACTCTGTCATACACACCCTCTCGCAAATCCTTGTCAATCTCCTGCTCTATAAAATTCTTTGAAACTACTTCATTCTCTATTGCAGCCATAACAGCCCTCCTAAAATCTTATACATTCTTATTATCTTACCATAAAATACATATTTCAACAAGTATTGTAGACTATTTCCAGAAATCCAATTCTTCTTCAATTCCAATCTCCGAAGCCACAAAGACAGGATCTTTCCCTTCTCTTCGTTGTCTGCAATAATCCTGCAAGCATCTTGACACCGGCTTTATCAGAATTAGAATTACCGGCATATTCACTAGCACCATAAAGCCTTGCGTCATATCCGCCAGATTCCACACAATGCCAGCGCTCGCAATTGCACCGACAAACACAAGAACCGTTGCAACAATACGGAAAATCAACATACCGACCTTGCCCAAATCACGCTTAAAAATAAACTTCAAACAGCCTTCACAGTACGCATAATTTCCAATTAAGGTTGTAAAGGCAAACAATACCATTGCAACTGCGATAAAGATTGGGCCAAAGGCTCCTAAACTTGACTCTAATGCATTCTGTACGTAGGTTGCACCTTCCATATCCGGTGAAAAGCTCACACCGGAAGACAGACACATGAACGCTGTGCAGGTACAAATCAATAAGGTGTCAAGGAATACCGATAACATCTGTACTAATCCTTGCTTTGCCGGATGAGAGACATCTGCCGTCGCTGCCGCATTCGGCGCAGAACCCATACCGGCTTCATTCGAATACAAGCCCCTCTTAATCCCATGCATCAGACAAGAACCTGCAAAACCGCCAAAAATCGCTCTGAAATCAAAAGCATTCTCAAAAATCATCGCAAACATTGTCGGAATCTGTCGATAATTTAAGACAAGCACAAGTACCGAAACCACAACATAAATCATCCCCATAAACGGAACCATAAGTCCGGTTACCTTTGCAAGTCGCTGTGCACCGCCGATAACAATCACACCAAACAAGATTGCCAGAACTGCACCGATAATCGCTGGTGTATACTCATTATAGAACGAAAATGCCTTGAAGGTTGACTGCACATTATAAGATGCCAACATATTATATCCAACTGCATATGTAACAATAATCAAAGCTGAGAAAATCACACCAAGCCATCTCTTCTTCAATGCGTCCTGCATATAAAAGGCCGGTCCGCCATAGCTTGAACCGTCTGGATTGCGCTTTTTATAAATCTGCGCCAAAGTTGACTCCGTAAACGCCGAAGCGCCGCCGATAATCGCCGTTACCCACATCCAGAACACAGCACCGGCTCCACCTGCACAAATCGCAGTTGCCACACCGATAATATTCCCCGTACCCACACGGGAAGCGGTTGAAATCATCCGCGCGCCAAAAGACGAAATTCCGTTCTCTGTACGAGGCTTGTCCATCAATACCTTGAAACAGTCCTTGAACAAACGTAGCTGTATAAACTTGTGGCGAACTGTCAAAAAGATTCCGCCAAACAACAAAATAAGCGGGACACACCAAGGCTGGTAAAGGACACCGCTGATTGCTACAATTACATCATTAAGTATTTCCATATTTTCTCATTCCTTTTCCCAAAATATACCTTTGCCATTATACACTATGTATTTGAAAACGGCAAGAAAAAAGCGTTGTCGGCAAACTGTAGTTTTTCATCGTATGCAATACACTTGAAAATTTTATAATTTGTTTGGTTGTTTTGTGTTCTTATGTTATACTATGCATACAAAAACTGAAAGGAAATAATCATATGGATTTAAAGAAATCTTATATATATAAATATCAAGACGGAAACCAAACACCTTTGTGCATATATCTATGCAATACACAGGCTAGTCAAAACATACTGGTTGTTCCACTGATACCCGTTCAATCAGCGGCAAGCTATAAATTATCGGTTACAAAGCAATTTGCAGATATTGCTTCTTATAAAGAGATAAAGCGCGAAGATATTATTGCTCCCTTATTTTTGAATTCTACCCATGTCAAAGTTCCGGATGCGGATATAAACTACATCTGGAACTGTATTATCAGTGATCTTTTTTCAAAAACAGAATCTGATGCAGTGACACCTGCTACTCCTTTTCATATTTTTGAATATCTTTATAGTTTTTTAAAATGGAAACGACAGAAACTTAATTTCAATATTTCCCCATATAAAAAGAATACCACTGTTTATGAAAATGCAGTCTATTGGGCAAATCTCGGCGTAAATGTTGGTTCCGAATTAAACAAAAATCGGCCCGTGCTAATTTGGAAAAAAAGATGTAGCGATAAGAATGAAGCAAATCATTCATTTATCGTCATACCGATTACCTCTAAACAGAAAAGCAGAAAGTATTATATGAACGTACCAATAGACATTAATGGAAAGGTTTGCTATCTTAGAATTGAAGATATGCGCAGAATAAACATACGACGTATTTCTAGACCGATTTTAGACGCTGGTAAAGATCTAATTTTTATTGACCAGAAAAAACGCACAGAAATCTTAAATGCTATACAAAGCTTTTATATTTTTAACAACCAGCATAGCAAATCCTAATTTCTCATATACTAAAAATACTTCTTGACAACTCTAACATCGCTATGTAAAATAGCAATATGATTAGATCGTAGCATCAATTGCTACGCTAGGAGGAACTTAGAAAGAGTGTTGCCAGTTTTCTGGTAACACTCTTTCTCTTTACATTCTTATTATTTTTGATACTTCTCTGGCATAATCTCAATCTGCTTTACCATATCGCCATTTATAAGTCTGCATTTCCCCTTTTGATTTACTTTAATCCAATTTCCCTCTACCGCTTCAATCTTCCCACCAATGCCAATGCTTGAATCGAACACGATAATTGAACAAACCTTTCCTATAAAATCTTTCATAAGTTCTGCTGGTAACATACTGCTTTCTCCTCTCTTTTTCCGACTAGTAAAATTCAAATATAATTTTTTTCTTCTTTTGACTGGCATAAAAATTATAAAAACCATAAAAAACATCCATATCATCCAAAAGCTACTATTGACTGGCATAAAAATTATAAAAATCATAAAAAACATCCATATCATCCAAAAGCTACTATTTATAATTATCACCTCCGCAATTCTATAAGAACTTTAAAACAAATGAAAACAATAGACTAAATAAAAAAAAGACAAACCATATCACTATGGTCCGTCTCCTCTTTCAAAGCTGTTGGCGGGACTTGAACCCGTGACCTCCGCCTTACCAAGGCGACGCGCTACCGACTGCGCCACAACAGCATACCGCCATCTCTGACAGCACCATATCATATTACTATACATTCTGTAGAATGTCAAACATTTTTTGCTTCATTCTCTGAAGCGCATTATCGATGGATTTTGGACTCTTATCTAACAGTTTGGCAATGGAATGATAATCCTCGCCCATCAAGTGTAAATGCAGCACACGACTCTCCAAATCGCTCAGCCGAAGCCTCAATTCCTGCTCCATCGCGGCAAAATATTCCTTGTCTAAAAACAGTTCCTCTGGGTTATTCTCCTTTGCTGTCTGCAAGCGTTCTATCAATGGCGGAACGGTATCTTCCGTCTGTGTCTCTCCTGCTTCGTACAAGGAAACATACGAATTCAAAGGGATGTGCTTCTGCCTCTGCGAAAGCTTAATCGCTGTATACATCTGTCTGGACACGCACAGCTCGGCAAAGCTTGCAAAGGATGTCTCCTGCTTCGCGTCATAATCGCGGATTGCCTTGAACAAACCAATCATACCCTCTTGAATCAAATCATCATTCTCGCCGCCCAAGAGGTACATTGCTTTGGCTTTCTTGCGCACCAAGTCTTTATACTTGTCCATAATATAGTCCGTGATTGCGGCTTCGCCCGCCCGCAATCTGCGAATCAGCTCCTCATCTGTGAGCTTCTCATATTCACCCATAAACTACCCCAGTCTCTGTCTCACAATCTCATATGCCAACACGCCTGCTGCCACCGATGCATTCAGCGAATCAATATCGCCCTTCATCGGAATAGAGGCAACAAAATCACAATGCTCTTTCACAAGACGGCTCACGCCCTCGCCCTCATTCCCAATGACAAGCCCAATCGGTCCTTTCAGATTCAGGCGATACATACTCTCGCCATCCATATCGGCACAGACAAACCAAAGTCCCTTCTTCTGTAGCTCTTCCATCGTCTTTGCAAGGTTCGTCACCTTCACAACCGGCGTATAATTCAAGGCACCCGCCGAAGTCTTTGCCACCGTAGCAGTCAGTCCTACCGCGCGATGCTTTGGTATAATCACACCATGCGCACCGGCAAGGTTCGCCGTACGGATAATCGCGCCCAAATTGTGTGGGTCTTCGATGTTATCTAACAGAATCACAAAGGGGTCTTCTCCCTTTTTCTCTGCCAATGAGAAAATATCCTCTAATTCCGAATACTCATAGGCCGCCGCATATGCAATCACGCCCTGATGCTTTTTTGTCTCGGAAAGCTGATCCAAACGGTCTTTGGTGACAAATTTCAAAATGGTATCGTGCTTCTTTGCCTCGCGGACAATGGTGCGAATCGGGCCGTCCTGACAGCCGTCTAACACAAACAATTTGTCAATTGGCTTTCCCGCACGAAATGCCTCTATCACCGCGTTCCGCCCCTCTATTACGAGCGTCTTTATCTCTTCCTGCATCTTACTCTTCCTCTCCAACTTCATTTGCCGACAAGCTGTCTAATCCAAGCTTCACCAAATCCAACAAGCGCTTCCAATCCTTCTTCAAATACAGATACCCGCACAGCGCCTCAAAGCCGGTCGCTCTTCGATAATCCGTAATCGACTGGTTCTTTGCCGGTGAAATCGACTTCGCGTTCCGCCCACGCTTATATATCGTATGTTCTTCCTCTGTCAGCTGCGCCTGCAGCACACGCATCATCTTTGACTGCGCAGAAGCCTGCACCAGAGCACTTGTCTCCTGATGCAGCTTATTCACCTGCTTGTTCCCTTGATTGATTACCAGACTCTTGATAATCAAATCATAAATACTATCCCCTATATACGCCAATGTGAGAGGTGAATAGGTCTGCATATCCACCTCCCGCATCTGAAACAGCTCTTTCATATAGGAATCAAACTCAAATCTTACGCTCTTTTCCATTTGACACCCTCACGCGTATCTTCCAATACAATTCCCTTTTCCAACAGTTCATTTCGAATCTCATCGGCACGTGCAAAGTTCTTTTCCTTTCTCGCAACCTGACGTTCTGCAATCAGAGCCTCGATATCCTCTGCCAAAAGCTCTTCCTCTTTCTCCACAAGCAAACCAAGCACGTCTGTAAGCTTCAAAATGGTATCTAAAAGCCCCTGCAAGTATGACTTTGAACTTTCCCCGCTTGCCGTCGTATTCGCGAACTTTACAAGCTCAAATACGGACGCAATCGCATCTGCTGTATTAAAGTCATCCTCCATAGCAGTCTCAAACTCAGACACAAACGCTTTGCTCTGTGCAAGCTGCTTCTCTTCCTCAGCAGTTAAGGCTTCTATCTTTGCCGCGCCCAGCAAATGCTTTAGATTCTCCACCGCCGTGATGATACGCTCCAAACCATTCTTCGAAGCCTCCATCAGCTCTGCACTGAAGTTCAACGGACTTCTGTAGTGTGCGCTCAACATAAAGAAACGCAAAATCTGCAAATCGTACTGCTCGCTAATCTCACGAACCGTACGGAAGTTGCCAAGCGATTTTGACATCTTGCGGTTATCAATATTCAAAAAGGCATTGTGCATCCAATACTTTGAAAATTCTTTGCCGTTCGCCGCCTCGCTCTGTGCAATCTCATTCTCGTGGTGCGGGAACACCAAATCTTCTCCACCGGCATGAATGTCAATCTGTTCGCCTAAATATTTCTTAGACATCACAGAACACTCGATGTGCCAGCCCGGACGTCCGTCGCACCAAGGAGACTCCCATGCAGGCTCTCCCTCTTTCTTCGGCTTCCAGAGCACAAAGTCCAATGGGTCTTCCTTCTCATCTTGTCCTGTCACCAAAAGTGAACGTCCACCGGACTGTAAATCATCCAGATTCTTGTGCGAAAGCTTTCCGTACTGCGGGAACAGTCTGGTACGGAAATAGACCGTCCCATTCTTCTCGTAAGCATATCCCTTTGCAATCAAGTCCCCAATCATCTCAATCATCCCATCGATTTCCTCTGTGGCAAGCGGATGTGTAGTCGCAGGCTTCACATTCATACCCGCCATATCCTTCTTGCACTCCTCGATAAAACGCTTTGAGACCTCTTCTGCTGTCGTTCCTTCCTCAATCGCTTTCTTAATAATCTTATCATCTACATCTGTAAAATTTGAAACAAAATTCACATCGTAACCCTTGTATTCCAAATACCGTCTGACCGTATCAAAGACAATCATCGGTCTCGCATTTCCGATGTGGATGTAGTTATAAACAGTAGGTCCGCAGACATACATCTTGACCTTGCCTTCCTCCACCGGAACAAATTCTTCTTTTCTTTTCGATAATGTGTTATATACCTTCATACTGCCTCCTGCTTCACATTCTTACATCATCTTATCGTATTCCCCGCTGTCTGTCAAACAACTTCATTCAAAAAAACAAGCTTGTTTTGCAAATCTCCAACAAGCTCCGGGTGCAATACCTTTGCCATAATCATCGGCTTAGTCTCCTCGCCGTAACCTGTGCAGAAGACCTGCTCCTCTTCACTCTTTGTCAGATAAAAAATCGCCTGCTCCAAAATCTCTTTTCCTGTACACAAAGGTTCGCGGAATTCATATCCCTTCTCAGCCTTTGCATAGCAAAAAACGCCCACCAATTCCTCGTTATTCTTTGCTAGCAGTATACCGCCATCCTCGCTTTTCTGCTCCTTTAAAAGCGTCTGATAATAGCGAATATCACGCCAGGTGACAATGTCACACTCCTCAAGCATCTCATTTGCAAAAGATGCTATCTGCGCACAATCATCCTCCGCAGCCTCTGCAAACGTGAGTCCCAACTCTTCGTGATTCTTTCCACCTACCTTGCCTCGCTGTTGCTCATAGATAAAGGAGAACCCAAACGGTTTGTAAATCTCCTCCTTTGCAGGCATCAAAAAGGTAAAGGGCTCACCCCGTTCTTTCATCACACGCAAAGCGTAATTCAACAAGCTTGCCATATATCCTCGCCTGCGATAACGCGGGTCTGTCGCCACCGCCACAATATAGTGCACCTCGTACATCTGCTCTCCAACCCACATCGGATAGGGATTCAAATGTAGCATAGACACAATCTCGCCATCCTTTTCAATGACATAGATTTCATTCTCCTGCGCTTTCACTGCATAATAATAATCCAAAAACGCTGGTGTATCTTCAGGGAACACTGCCTCCCATAACGCTCTTGTGCGATTGTGTTCTTCTCTCTTTAATTTCCTTAATTTCATTCCTGTACTTCCTTCTTGCAACCACAACAGCCCTCACACGCATCTGCGCCAGTATCCGCCACCGCAACACTCGCATAACTTGTCAGCTTCTGTAGACAGCAAATTGCCTGAGATGAAATCCCCTCTCCGCTTCCGGTAAAGCCAAGCCCTTCTTCAGTGGTCGCTTTGATATTCATCTGGTCTAAATCGATTCCGAGCACCTCTGCCACATTCTGACGCATCTCCTGAATGTACGGTGCCATCTTTGGTCTCTGTGCGATAATCGTAGCGTCAATATTCTCGATTACGTACATCTGCTCATCCAAGAGCTGTGCGATATGTCGCAAAAGCTCCATACTGCTGATCCCCTTATATCTGACATCGCTATCCGGAAAATGCTTCCCAATATCGCCAAGTGCAGCTGCACCCAGAAGGGCGTCCATAATCGCATGCACCAAAACATCTGCATCCGAATGTCCTAATAAGCCTTTCTCATAAGGTATCTCCACGCCTCCCAAAATCAAGGCTCTGTCTTCCACTAAACGATGTACATCATATCCTAATCCGACTCTCATATCGTCTCCTCCTAATCATTATGTATATTATGCGTTATTTCGTGGAAAATCTCAAGGTGAAATTACAGTTCACGTCCACGCCATTCGTAAAGACGGCTGTACACCTATTTTACGCGTGAACTGTTGAAATAAAAAAACCCCCACGACTGAAAATTCAGTCACAGAAGTTTTAAGTAGCGGGAACTGGATTTGAACCAGCGACACTACGGGTATGAACCGTATGCTCTAGCCAACTGAGCTATCCCGCCATATGCAAGTCGCGCCAGCTTCGGAGAAGCTGTGTGCATCGGTGCGAAGCACCTCGTCACATTTTACGACTCATAGATTATAAATTTACGACAAACAGTCTGTCGTAAAATGGGACCAATAGGGCTCGAACCTATGACCCTCTGCTTGTAAGGCAGATGCTCTCCCAGCTGAGCTATGATCCCATACGAGATCGGTCACTTTCGCAACCGACCTCGTTATAGTATCATCATTTTCAGTGTCTGTCAACACTTTTTTCACGATTTTTTGACAATTATTCTGCGATATCAGCGTAGTGGAAATACCAATATCCTGTAGATGTATGCCATGAACCTGTAAGCTTCGGACTCTGTAACCAGAAGTCAGCATAGTATGCAACCGGAATACAAGCTGCCTTTTCCATCAAGATATCTTCTGCATCATGCAAAGCTTTTGAACGAGCTTCTGGATCTACAGTTGTACGAGAGGTTGTCATAGCTGCATCATAGTCTGCATCGTTGAACTTACCATCGTTGTTACCATTTGTAGAGAACAACAAGTCTAACATATTTGAAGGGTCAAAGTAGTCAGCTACCCAACCATTACGAGATGCATCATAATCTCCTGCACGACGCATTGGTGTAAAGCTCTGCCATTCAACAATCTCAACCTTTACGTCTACATAGATTTCTTTCCATGCATCCTGCAAATACTGAGCAACAACTTTGTGATATCCTGCATCATTGGTTGAATATGTGAATGTCAATCTCTTGTCTGCTGAATAACCTTCAGCTTCCATCAACTTCTTAGCTTCTGCAAGGTTTGCATCATAATCTTCGCTGATGTATGTCTTTCCACCATTTGCTTTCTCCATAAAGTCTCCACCTGTCGGATCTGCCCAACCAGGACCCATGAAGTTGTAAGCCGGTACATAAGTTCCCTGCATCAGGTCGTTTGCAACGTAATCTCTGTCAATTGCAAGGCTCAATGCCTTACGAATGTTTACATTATCAAATGGTGCCTTTGCATCATTCAATGAAAGGTAGTATGTTCCACAGATTGTCTCTACTACAAATTCATCATTGTCTTTTAAACTAGGAATCTCTTCTGTCGGAACATCCTTAGCTAAAAGAAGTGTACCATTCTGGTATGCACTGTAAGCTGCGTTTGCATCTTCCATCAATACGAACTTAATGCTGTCAAGCTTGATTGCATCTTTGTTCCAGTAGTTCTCGTTCTTGCTCACGATGATGTGTGAACCTGGAACCCACTCTGTAACATTGAATGCACCGTTAGAAACATATGTCTCTGCTGATGTTGCCCACTTGTCACCATTTGCTTCGATTGTAGCTTTCTGTACCGGGCTCAATGTAGCAAATGCTGCTAAGCTGTCAAAGAATGTACATGGAGCTGCCAATGTAACTTCTAAAGTCTTCTCATCAACTGCCTTTACTCCAAGTGCTTCAACAAGCGCTTCGATTTCTGGAACAGCAAAGTCTGCCGGCTCGCCCTTTGCTTCTGCTGCATCAGAAATCTCTGTCACTTTTGCAGTAAGCTCAGCATAACCTTTCACCATACCAAGAACTGTCTCTGCGTACGGTGCTCCTGTCAAAGGATCCGCAACACGTCTCCAGCTGTATACAAAGTCTTCAGCTGTCAAATCTGTTCCGTCTGACCACTTCAAACCATCACGAAGTTTGAATGTCCATGTGAGGCCATCTTCTGATGCGCTCCATTCTTCTGCCTGACCTTCTGCAATCTCACCCTTTTCGTTTACTGTCAACAAGCCTTCAAAGGTGTGTAAAATCATGTTACCACCATCAACTGCAGAGTTGAGAGCCGGGTCAATTGTCTCCGGGTCCGGTCCAATCTGTACTGCCAATTGTTTCTCAGCAGAACCGTTTTTGTTTGTATCAGCATCTTTTCCACATCCAACAACAAGTGTTGCAAGCATAGAAACTGCCAATACGAGTGCAAGTACTCTTTTCATAGGATAAATCCTCCTTTTAATATATTGTTCCATCCGCTTCAGCGGAAAGATACCTAATTTAATTCACCTTATCTATGTGGTGACAGGCTGCCCAGTGTCCCTTTGAAACTTCTCTGAACTCTGGTTCTTCGCACGCACACTGCTCTGTCGCATATGGACAACGTGTGCGGAAACGACATCCAGAAGGCGGATTCAACGGACTCGGCACATCTCCTTCTAGGATAATTCTCTTATTTGCTCTTGCAATCACCGGGTCTGCCACCGGAATCGCAGAAATCAAACTCTTTGTATATGGATGTAAACTATTATAGCACAATTCGTAGCTGTCTGCCAGCTCAATCAGCTTTCCTAAATACATTACACCGATTCTATCCGAAATATGCTTTACAACCGACAAGTCGTGGGCAATAAACAGATAAGTCAGTCCCATTGACTCCTGCAAATCTTCAAACATATTCACAACCTGTGCCTGAATGGAAACATCAAGCGCCGAAATCGGTTCATCACACACGATAAACTCTGGATTCACTGCCAAAGCACGAGCAATACCGACACGCTGTCTCTGTCCGCCGGAAAACTCATGCGGATAGCGGTTTGCATGTTCCGAGTTCAAGCCTACCTTTTCAAGCAAGCTAATAATCTGGTTGTATCTGTCGCTCTTATCTTTTGCAAGCTTGTGAATGTCAATTGCTTCCCCAACGATATCCCCTACCGTCATACGCGGGTCAAGGCTTGCATACGGATCCTGGAATACAATCTGCATCTTACGGCGATATGGAAGCATATTTGCTGCTACTTTTTTGCTCTTTGTACCGTCTTCATTCACAAGACCGCTATCATAAATGACTTCTCCATCATAGGTAATGCGGCCTTCTGTCGGTTCATACAAACGAAGTAAGGTTCTGCCTGTCGTTGTCTTTCCACAGCCAGACTCACCGACTAAACCTAAGGTCTCACCCTTTTTAATTGCAAAAGAAACGTCGTCAACAGCCTTTACATATTTTCTGTTCTTTCCAATTCCACCTGCCGGAAAATACTGCTTCAGGTGTTCTACTTTTACTAATTCATCACTCATTTGCAGCACCTCCTTCAAGCTCCGCCTTCTGGTTCAACCAGCAATGCGTATAATGTACATCGTCAAAATACGTCTGTGGCGGCATCTCATTCAAACAAATCTTCATACAAGATTCACAGCGAGAAGCAAATTTACATCCCTTCGGTGGATTCAACATATCTACCGGTGTTCCTTCAATCGGAACAAGGCGCTCATGCTCCTTTGCATCCATTCTCGGAATACTGCGAATCAATCCCTTTGTATATTCGTGCTTCGGACGATAGAAAATATCATCCGTCGTACCATATTCTACGATATTACCGGCATACATAACAGCAATACGTTCACAGGTGCTTGCCACGATTCCGAGATCATGCGTAATCATAATAATCGCCATACCAAGCTTTTCTTTCAGCTCCATCATCAATTCCAAAATCTGGGCTTGAATGGTAACGTCGAGTGCCGTCGTCGGTTCGTCCGCAATCAAAAGCTTTGGCTCACAAGCGAGTGCAATCGCAATCATAATACGCTGACGCATACCACCTGATAACTCATGCGGATATTGCTTCAAACGCTTGGTCGGCTCATTGATACCTACCAATTCCAACAATTCTTTTGCACGTTCACGTGCCTCTTTCTTCGTCTTATCTGTGTGAAGACGAATCACCTCTTCAATCTGGTTTCCAATTGTGTATACCGGATTCAAACTTGTCATTGGGTCCTGAAAAATGATAGAGACTTCATTCCCGCGCATCTTGCGCATCTCCTTTTCGGTCATATCATTCACGCGGTGTCCGTTAAAATCTAAGGTTCCGTCAATCAGCTTGCCCGGATGTGCAGTCAAGCCCATCAGACTGTAAGCTGTTACCGACTTACCCGATCCACTCTCACCAACGATTCCAAGCACTTCTCCCTCTTTTAAGCTGATAGACACTCCGTTCAATGCCTTTACTTCTCCTGCCGGCGTAAAGAAAGAGAGTCTCTCGTCTTGTATATTCAATAAATATTCACTCATACTAGGCTTCCTTTCTTAATGCTTCAATTTCGGGTCAAACGCATCGCGAAGACCATCTCCGAAGAGATTGAAACTCAAAATAATCAAACTGATTAAGATTGCCGGAATGAAAAGCAAATGTGGATTCGTATTCAATCCGTTGATTGCATCTCCTGCCAAAGAACCAAGTGATGGCATCGGTACAGCCACACCAAGTCCTAAGAAAGACAAGAAGCTCTCTGTAAAGATTGATGACGGAATCTGCAAGGTCGTCATAACAATCAGAGTACCCACGCAGTTTGTCAACAAATGCTTGCGAATGATGCGACCATTTCCTGCGCCAAGTGCTTTGGCTGCTGTTACATATTCGCTTTCCTTCAAAATCAAAATCTGGCTTCGCACCATACGCGCCATACCTACCCAATACAACAAGGCAAATACGATAAAAATACTAATCATATTCGGTCCGATGGTGTTCATCCAGCTAAATGCCGGATCCTGTGCCAAATTCTCCAATGGCTGTTTGATTGATACTGCCAACAGAATAATCAGGAGAACGTCGGGGATTGTGTAGATAATATCGACAATACGCATCAACACCATATCGACCCATCCGCCAAAAAAGGCTGCTATTGCACCATATATCGAACCAATAATCAAAATAATGACTGCTGCCACCAAACCAACGATTAAGGAAATCCGGCTTCCCATCATCACACGAACAGCATAATCTCGTCCCATATTGTCCGTTCCAAGAACATGTGGAAATAAATCTTCCCCTGCTTCAATTCGCTCCAACTCACCTTCAGAATATTCAAAAGGCTTTAAATTTCTTGCGCCCTTTATCTGCGTCTTATAATCATAAGGATAAAAGCTTGGCACAATAAAAGAGAAGAACATAATAAGCACGATTACAATCAAGCTGACCATCGCAATCTTATTCTTCAGCAATCTACGCATACCGTCCTTCCAAAAGCTGACGCTATCACGCATAATTACAAGACTCTGCTTTTCTTCTTCACTTGCCGGGAGAAAATCTTCCGGATTGTACTTCCGCTGAAAACTAAGCGGATTCTTTGGCATATCTGGCATATCCTTCATAACATTCTCTCCTTTCTACTTCAACTTGATACGTGGATCAATAATCGTATACACGATATCCACAATCACATTTATAATTACCATCAAGGTTGCAAGGAAAATCGTAGTTCCCATAATCAACGTATAGTCACGCGCATTGATTGAACCAATAAACTCACCACCCAGACCTGGAATGGTAAAAATCTTCTCCACAATAAAGCTACCACTGATTGTATAAGCCAACATCGGGCCAACATAGGTAACAACCGGCAAAATTGCATTCCTAAGGGCATGCTTAAATAAAGAAACTACTTCTGAAAGTCCCTTTGCCTTTGCCGTACGCATATAATCTTGCCCCAACACATCCAACATCGACGAGCGCATCAGACGGGTAATGTATGCCGTCGGATAAAACGCAAGCGCCATAACCGGCATAATATAATGCTGCCACGAGGTCAATCCAAAAGTCGGCAACCACTTTAAATTTACGCCAAACAGATATAGCAACAACGTACACACCACAAAACTTGGGACAGCAATGCCACAAGTTGCAATGACAATAATGATATTATCCCAAATCTTTCCTCTGTTCAAAGCTGCCACACAACCCAGCGGCACGCCGATTAACAAGGAGGTCAACACTGCAAGTCCGCCAATCTTAGCCGAAACCGGGAACTTCATAGAAATAATCTCCATAACTGAACGTCCACGCTGCTTCAAGCTTTCTCCAAAGTCTCCACGCAGTGCATCCTTCATATATGTAATGTACTGCTCAAAAAGCGGCTTGTCCATTCCATACTTTGCCTCCAAAGCCGCCTGTGCTCCCGGAGAAATTGCTTTCTCAGAAATAAACGGGCCACCCGGAACCAGATTCATAACAAAAAATGTCAGGGTCGCAACCACAAAGATTGTAAGTGCTGCCATCAATACACGTTTTACAATATATTTTAACATTCTATCTGCTCCTTCTATCATTCTCTAATGTTTTATAAATCAACATTCATCATACAATTTTCACATCAAAAAGTCAAGTAGTTTTGCGCTGTATTTGTTTTTCACGTTATCACATTAAACCGCAAAAAATGCGTCAGCATTTTCATATATTGCTGACGCATCTTGCTTCTTCAAACAATCGTTCTATACGATTCCCTGTGCGGTCATTGCATCTACTACTTTCTCAAAGCCTGCAATATTTGCACCCACTACAAAGTTACCCTTGAAACCATACTTCTCTGCCGCATTGTATGCGTTATGGCAGATGTTAACCATAATGTTCTGTAACTTCTCATCCACCTCTTCGAATGTCCAGTGCAGTCTCTCGCTATTCTGTGACATCTCAAGTGCGGAAGTTGCTACACCACCGGCATTTGCTGCTTTTCCCGGAGCGAAGATTACACCATTCGCCTGTAGGTACTCTGTCGCTTCCATCGTTGTCGGCATATTTGCACCCTCAGCTACTGCGATAACACCATTCGCCACCAGTGCCTTTGCATCATCAATAAGGAGCTCGTTCTGTGTAGCACATGGAAGTGCGATGTCAACCTTCACAGTCCATACGCCTCTGCCCTCATGGTACTCTGCGTTCGGACGATAGTTCTTATATTCTGTCAAACGTGCACGCTTCACTTCTTTAATCTCTTTCAATGCTGCAAGGTCAATTCCTTCTGCGTCATATACCCAGCCGTTCGAATCGCTGACTGTCACAACCTTTGCACCAAGCTCTGTTGCCTTCTCTGCTGCGTAGATTGCTACGTTACCAGAACCAGAAACAGCAACTGTCTTGCCTGCAAGCTCGATACCATTCAACTTCAACATCTCATTTGTGAAGTAAAGCAGACCGTAACCGGTTGCTTCTTTTCTTGCGAGAGAACCACCGTAGCTCAAACCTTTTCCGGTTAATACACCCTCATATACGTTGCGGATGCGCTTGTACTGTCCGTACATATAGCCAATCTCTCTTGCACCTGTTCCGATATCTCCAGCCGGAACGTCAGTGTCTGCACCAATATGTTTACACAATTCTGTCATAAAGCTCTGGCAGAATGCCATAATCTCTCTGTCTGATTTGCCCTTCGGATCAAAGTCAGAACCACCTTTACCTCCGCCAATCGGAAGTCCTGTCAAAGAATTCTTAAACACCTGCTCAAAACCTAAGAACTTAATGATTCCCAAATTTACAGACGGGTGAAGACGAATGCCTCCTTTGTATGGCCCGATTGCACTGTTAAACTGTACACGATATCCTCTATTCACCTGCGCATTACCGTTGTCATCTACCCAAGGTACGCGGAACATAATCTGTCTCTCAGGCTCTACGATTCTCTCTAACAAGGCATCCTTGCGGAACTTCTCTTCGTTCGCCTCAACTACAACTCTTAAAGATTCCAGAACCTCTCTTACTGCCTGATGGAACTCCGGCTCAGCTGGATTCTTCTTCACAACTGCTTCAATCACTTCATCAACATATGACATAATTGTTCGCCTCCTAATATACCTTTTATTTTTACCTATGAAAGTATAGCGCATTACTGTGTTAAAGTCAATTGTTTTTTGCACTGGTAAAAACACGCAGTTCCATATATAATAAATACAGTTACAATTAAGAAAGATGAGGATAAAGATATGAAAGCTTATGAAAGACTTTTAAAATATGTGGTCGTTCGCACGCCAAGCAACGAAGAGGCAACAACTGTTCCCACCACAGAATGTCAATTTGAACTGGCAAAGATGTTAGAACAAGAGTTAAAAGAAATCGGTGTGACAGATGTCACGCTAAACGACAAATGCTTTGTCTATGCAAAGCTTCCAGCCACTGCGGGTTGCGAGAACGCAGCGAAGCTCGGCTTTCTTGCACATATGGACACCGTATCAGACTTTTGCGATGGCACCATAACTCCTGTGCTTACAGAAAACTATGATGGAAAGGACTTGGTACTTGGCACAAGTGGACGTGTATTGCGCGTGAAAGATTTTCCGCATCTTTCATCTCTCGCAGGCAGAACACTGATTACATCTGACGGCACAACCATTCTTGGCGTCGATGACAAAGCCGGCATTGCCGAGATTATGACCGCCATCGAATATATCATCAAAGAAAAGATACCACACGGACAGATTTGCATTGCCTTTACACCGGATGAAGAAGCCGGAACCGGCTCGCACAGCTTTGATGTGCCATTTTTCAATGCCGACTTTGCCTATACCTTAGACGGTGATGCAGAAGGCGAGATTCAATACGAGAACTTCAATGCCTGCTCTGCAAAATTTGAAATCGAGGGCTTCAGCGTGCATCCGGGTTCATCCAAAGACACGATGATTAACGCCTGCCTAGTTGCAATGGAAATCAATGACCTTCTTCCCGGTGCTGAGACCCCAAGAGAGACCGAAGGCTTTGAAGGCTTTTATCATCTGTGCGATATGACCGGTGACGTTGGCCACGCTACCTTGAATTATATCGTACGAGACCACGATGCGAATCGCTTTGAGAACCGCAAAAACGCGCTCCGCCATATCGCAGATACGCTCAATGAAAAATGGGGTGCCGGAACAGTTACCTTGACGATTGAAGAACAATACCGCAATATGTCAGAAATTATTCAGACTTGTATGCATCTAATTGAAAATGCAAAGCAGGCAGCATTCAACGTGGGCATCACTCCTGTGGTAACTGCCATTCGCGGTGGTACAGACGGCTCACACCTTAGCTTTGTCGGACTCCCTTGCCCGAATCTGGGCACAGGCGGCTATGCATTTCACGGACCTTATGAACACACGACAGTGGAGGGAATGGATAAGGCAACAGAGATGATTGTGGAATTGGTAAAGCTATATGCAGAATAGATATACGAAAGGGAACCAAGCAGGGCTTAGTTCCCTTTTATTTTTCTCTTGTTTTTCATTTGTTGAATAAATCACTGTGAGTTCCAGTACGTGATAAGGTAAGAACTAAGACATCTTTTTTGATGTAATAAACGAGCAACCAATCTGGTTGTATATGACATTCTCTGTGACCTGCCCATTTTCCTGTTAATGTGTGATCCTTATACTTCTCATCTAGTATTTCCCCAGATGCCAGTCTACGAATAACATCATCTAACAATTGTATGTCAAGTCCACGACGCATTGCCAGCTTGTAATCTTTTTTAAACTGCGTAGTGTACTTGATTACATATTTTCTCACTTTTTCAAATCAGAAAACAATTCCTCTACATCTGTATAAGCCTTTATAGAAGAATCTTCCGCTATCCTTTCTGCCTCTAGCATGGCAGCAACTGTCTGTTTGTTTGGATTGTTGATAGAAATATCAAACGGAATTCTTCCTTCACGAAGGGTTTGACGTACAAAAATATTAAACGCCGTCGTTATATTCATTCCCAATTCCTCAAACAAACTGTCTGCTCTCTTTTTGAGTTCGCTGTCCATCCGAATGCTGATGTTTGTGGTATGATTTGCCATATTACCATCTCCTTTCTACCTGCTGGCACTTATATTATATGTCATTTGCACGAAAAACACAACACATTGCACAATTATTTTCCAAAAATAAGGAGTGTCTAAATGACACTCCTTATTTATCTTATTTGAAATACTGTACTCCGGATTCAAATATCTTCAAATCTTGTTCTCCGTAGATGTTAATTGCCACAGAATCTCCACGACGTTCTGAATGCGCCATCTTACCAAGCACACGTCCATCCGGGCTTGTGATACCCTCGATTGCTCTGAAAGAGCCATTCGGATTCCACTCTTCATCCATCGTAATCACACCATCCAAGTTACAATACTGAGTCGCAACCTGTCCATTTGCAAACAATTCCTCAAGCACTGCCTCCGGTGCTACGAAACGGCCTTCTCCGTGAGAAGCCGGGTTCGTATACACACCGCCAAGCTCTGCATTCGCAAGCCAAGGCGACTTGTTTGTCACAACCTTCGTGTATACCATCTTAGAAATATGACGTCCGATGGTGTTGTAGGTCAAGGTCGGCGAGCCTTCTGTCTGTCCGCAAATCTTACCGTATGGAACCAGACCAAGCTTAATCAGTGCCTGGAAACCATTACAGATACCAAGTACCAAACCATCTCTCTCATTCAGAAGCTTCTCTACCGCTTCTTTGAGCTTCGCATTCTGGAATGCGGTTGCAAAGAACTTCGCTGAACCATCCGGCTCATCACCTGCACTAAATCCACCTGGAAACATAATCATCTGTGACTGTGCGATTGCCTTTTCAAATTCAGCAACGGAATCACGGATATCTGTCGCATCCATATTTTTGAATACTTTTGTAATGACATTCGCACCCGCACGCTCAAATGCCTTGCGGCTGTCATACTCACAGTTGGTTCCCGGA
The DNA here is from genome assembly GCA_036311625.1 of Faecalimonas sp. Taxonomy (GTDB): domain Bacteria; phylum Bacillota; class Clostridia; order Lachnospirales; family Lachnospiraceae; genus Faecalimonas. The sequence goes on along the minus strand of JAXJPN010000071.1, from coordinate 2,675 downwards.
AATACCGGAATAAATACCGTCGGTTTTGCAACTTTATTCTTACATACATAGATGCTGTCAGCCTTGTAAAGCTTCTCTTCCACCGGTGTCGGCTCATATGCACCTGCTGTGGTCGCAAATACCTTCTCAAGCGGTGCTTTCCATGTATTCACAGCTTCATCCAAAGTAATTGTCATATCCCCGTAAGTAATTGCGTTGTCCGTTGTCACCTCACCGATTACGGTATATGTGATTGCAAGCTGTGAAAGCTTGTCTGCCGGTACTTCGGCAATGATATCTCCAAATGCCGGAGCAAACAAATCACGCTTATCCACATTGTGCTCAACCTTCACACCCATACCGTTACCGAATGCCATCTTAGAAAGTGCCGGTGCAATACCGTGTCTGTCAAGTGCATACGCTGCTACGATATTTCCGTTCTGGATATCCTCGCGGAACTTGCCATACTGTTCCATAATGTTCTCATATACCGGCAAATCATATTCGTTCTTCTCTGCACGAAGCCATACCAGCTTATTGCCTGCTGCCTTGAGCTCCGGTGTAATAATATCCTTCTGCAAAGCAACATCGACTGCGAACGATACCAATGTCGGAGGTACGTCAATGTCCTGGAAAGTCCCCGACATACTGTCCTTACCACCGATGGACGGAAGTCCCAATCCAAGCTGTACATCATACGCTCCAAGCAGCGCTGCAAATGGCTGACTCCATCTTGACGGGTCCTCTGTCATACGTCTGAAGTATTCCTGGAAGGTCAGACGAATCTTGCTGTAATCGCCACCATTTGCAACAATCTTTGCTACGGACTCTAGCACAGCATACACTGCGCCGTGATACGGGCTCCAGCTTGAAAGATACGGATCAAAGCCAAAACTCATCATCGTTACGGTATCACACTTACCTGTGAGCACCGGAAGCTTTGCAACCATAGACTGCGTCTCCGTCATCTGGTACTTTCCACCGTGCGGCATAAATACCGAACCAGCTCCGATGGAACCGTCAAACATCTCTACCAAACCTTTTTGTGAGCAGACATTGAGGTCAGAAAGTGTATCGAGCCATTTCGCTTTTACATCCTCCACATCCGGTCTTACAAAGATACTGTCTTCTCTGTTCGGAATATCCACAGCAACCTTTGTCTCCTGGTGTGCACCATTTGTATCCAAGAATGCACGGGAAATGTTCACGATTTCCTTTCCTCTCCAAGAGAGTACCAATCTTGGCTCCGCAGTTACAACAGCAACTTCTACTGCCTCTAAGTTCTCTTCTTTTGCATATCCCATAAATTCAGCAACGTCTTTCGGGTCGATGACAACTGCCATACGCTCCTGTGACTCTGAAATTGCAATCTCAGTTCCATCCAAACCTGCATATTTCTTCGGAACTTTATCTAAATTGATCTGGAGACCGTCTGCCAACTCACCGATTGCAACAGACACACCGCCTGCTCCAAAGTCATTACATTTCTTAATCAACTTGCTGACTTCCTCGCGACGGAACAATCTCTGAATCTTACGTTCTGTCGGCGGGTTACCCTTCTGAACCTCTGCGCCGCAGGTCTCAATCGACTCCTCTGTATGTACCTTTGAAGAACCGGTTGCTCCACCACAACCATCGCGTCCGGTACGTCCACCCAAAAGGATGATGATATCACCCGGATCCGATGTCTCACGAATAACCGCACGTCTCGGAGCCGCTCCAAGTACCGCACCAATCTCCATACGCTTTGCAACGTAGTTCGGATGGTAAATCTCTTTTACCGCGCCGGTTGCAAGTCCAATCTGGTTACCATAGGAACTATATCCATGCGCCGCCTCGCGCACCAACTTCTTCTGTGGCAATTTACCCTTTAAGGTCTCTTTTACCGATACAGTCGGGTCTGCCGCTCCGGTCACACGCATTGCCTGGTACACATAAGTACGGCCTGACAACGGGTCACGAATACATCCGCCAAGACAGGTAGCTGCGCCACCAAATGGCTCAATCTCTGTCGGGTGATTGTGGGTCTCGTTCTTAAAGTTCACAAGCCACTCTTCTTCCACGCCGTCAACCACAACCGGAACCACAATGCTGCAAGCATTGATTTCGTCTGATTTCTCCTGATCGTCTAACTTTCCTTCCAGCTTTAATCTGCGCATTGCCATAAGTGCCAAGTCCATCAAGCAGACAAACTTGTCCTCTCTGCCCGCAAAAATCTCGCTGTGGTCTTTCAAATATTGCTTATAAGAAGCTACGATTGGCTCCTTGTAGTCACCTTCGCCAAAGGTGATATCTGTCAACTCTGTCGCAAAGGTCGTATGACGACAGTGGTCTGACCAATATGTGTCCAGTACGCGAATCTCTGTCATACTTGGGTCACGGTCTTCCTCATTCTTAAAATAATTCTGAATATGCTGAAAATCCTTGAAGGTCATCGCCATTCCAAGTGAGCTGTACAAATCCTTCAGCTCTGTCTCTGCCATATCCTTAAAGCCTTCAAAAATCTTTACATCCTCCGGCTCATCAAATACGGTAATCAAGGTCTGGGGCTTTTCCATACCCGTCTCTCTGGAATCTACAGGATTGATGCAGTGCGCCTTAATCGCCTCAAATTCCTCATCCGAAACTCCACCCTCGATGACATATGTCGTCGCTGATTTGATAACCGGCATCTCATCTTCTTTAATAAACTGTAC
>JAXJPN010000070.1:0-1531 GCA_036311625.1 Faecalimonas sp. | reverse complement strand
CCCTTGGAGTGTTCCTCGTGACCGCCGAGAAGAAGCGACGACCAAGTATCCTCGTTTTTCTTATAGGATGCCTTGGTTACGACATACCCGCGCACAGCAAAAACATCGGTGATTTCCTCGCACTTTTCAGATTGAACACCGAGATAGTATTTTCTGAACTTGATGTATTCTTGCCACTTTCCGAAAATATGGTATGCATCTTGAGGATTGGGAATGGGATAAACCTCGGTACAAAGACGGTCAATAAAATCACGTGTTAACACGGGATCTTTCAAGCCCACGCCACCATAATCCGGGACAGACGCACCATTGTTTAATTGCTTTTGCGCAAATGCACACGCTGCAATACAAGATATTTTACATTCACCGTATTTTGCAACCTTTGAATCAATAAGTTCAATTCCTTTTACAGAAAAGGAAAACACAGATCCGAATGTAATATCTCCAATAAGAATTACGTCATATTGTGGTGGCACTTTCGCCATCATTCTTCTGCTATTGTCTGACAAATCGGGACGAAGAACGACATTGTTGACAAACTGCGGTCCAGCTGTTCCGTCCTTTTTGGTTCGTGTTTGGATTTCTCGCTCAAACGCAGGCATCGAGATGCAATATGTTGCAGTAACGATGGGAAAACATTGTGTAATGAATTCCTGTAATGTGTCGGGCGCATATCTCCCAAGTTTGCGCTTAAGGATTTCATATTGTTCATTCAACGAAAGAGTGTAAAAATCTTCTTTACCCCAACTTTTTTCTCCAAGCCCTTTTGTGAGATTGTCGAAAAAGTTTAGATAAAGATATCCTCCACGTTTTTCTATTGTCGGAACATTAGCCATGGGAACAGTAGAAACAGAATGTACAGTATTTGGAGTTATTTGTGTTGATGCAGAAGGAGCTTTAATTACACGCAATCTGCTTTCAAAGGCTGTTGCAACCTTGCCATCTGATGCTCTCAAGGAATACGCATATTGTCCGGCTCTGTATTCACGAGCATTCGTTATGATATATAGGTTGCCGTTATATTCAACCTGTGTTCCAATCTCTAACAAAGTCATTTCTCCTTTCACGCACCAAGCGGATTCGTAATCTCGTTAATTGCTTGTTTTACCTTCTCTGCAAAGTAATCGTCGTAGTTCCAATCGGCGGCTTCGACATCTTCATCAAAGAAGTCTGCACAAAGAGCTTCATAGAACGGCAAAAGCTCCACGAGCATTGACTCAATATACTCATCGCCGATTTTAAGATAGTATTGCGACATTTCACCGTTTCGATATTGTTCGGTCAAAAGCATATCGGGATAGTTCTTTTGCATTTTCTCAAACAGATCCTCGCTATTGTGCTTTAGCATATTCCATACAGTAAAGAATTTGGTATAAACATCGTATCCTTTTAAGGATTCGATTCTTGCTCGACCTTTCATCGTACCGTTTAGATATGTATGCATTTTTCCTCGTGTGACCTCTTTTTCTGCAAAACCAAGATACACACACTTACGAAGTAATAAAGCATCAAGCTCGGTCGCCATCTGATG
>JAXJPN010000069.1:0-9508 GCA_036311625.1 Faecalimonas sp. | reverse complement strand
TGCAAAATAGCAAGTAAGCCGCACAGGGACTCGGAGGGCAGCAAAATGCGTGCCTTTACGAGTTCTTTTTTTGTTATCTGCAATCTTCGTGCTATTTCAAGAGATACTTTTTCAAAAAAGCAGCTAACAAAAAGATGTTTGAGCAAGCACGATGTTTCACAAAATAGAGGTGCACGCAAAATACTGGCTCAAGATTGTGGAAAGTCTAAGCGACTTCATTTGAAGATGTTATTTGACAATCGCTCACCAAACTCGCATAGCTCAAACAGTGATGAGCGATTGTCCATTTTTCAAAGTGAAGTCGCAAGACTTTCCATACAATCTTTCGAAGATTTTTTGTGCATCTCTATTTTGTGAAACATCTTGTTTGTGAGTTCCTTTTTGTTGGCTGAAATCACTTCTTGAAAAAGTATCTCTTAGAAAATACCGAAGATGAAGCCCTAACAAAAAAAAGAACTCGTAAAGGCACGCATTATGCTACCCTCCGAGTCCCTGTGCGGCTTACTTGCTATTTTGCAACAGCCCCTTTTTGTGCTTCGTCTTAGTCCGCCTCGTGGTTTCGATACAATAGAGTGACAAGATGCTCCACAAGCTGATATTCCTCTTCGTTCAATGCCGAAAGCTTGCTTGTCAGTTCGTCTGCCTGCCGTGTACTGCGCTTGCCCAAAAGAATATAATCTGGATTCACATCTAGACAGTGACAGAGGTTGACTAAATTCTCCGGTCGGATTCCTTTTTTTCCGAGTTCAATGCATGAGATTGTCTGTAGACTCACACCCATCTGCTCGGCCAATTGTTCTTGTGTCATCTGTAGGTTCTTCCTACACTGTGCAATGCGAAGTCCCATCTCACTTAAAAAAGACTCACGACTCATACATATCCCCCCCTTTTCTTAATCTTTCCTCTATCATAAAGAATAATTCAAAAAAATATAATCAATCATAGTTGAAAATATCTTGACAAAATAAAACTATAGTTGTAACATAGAACTGCAAAAAAACAAAAGGAGAAGAGAAATGAAGAATTTAAAGACAATGAAGACAAAAGCAATCAGTGCAATGCTTGCGTTCGCTATGGTAGCTTCGGTACTTATCAGCGGAAATACCTTGGTAGTTGATGCGGCAGCAAAGGAGTACAGCCCATATTACAATGCGACAGAGAGCAAGATTTATGATTGTCCGGAAGTGGGCGATACCATTGATATGGGTGATGTGTTCAAGAAAGAAAATCTGACACAAGAAAAATTTGTAATTATGTTTTGGGCAGATGAGTATGAGTATAATGAAGCGATTCAGAATGGTGACCCATACGGAAGTGATGAATCAAGTGTTGCATTGAGTAGCAGTGCATGGTGCGAAGACCAAGTAGTTGGAGATATGAATGGTGTAGCAGGCGCATTTGATTCTAGTAAGGGTTGGGAAGTCGAAAGTGTGAGTTATGATGCAACAAGTAAGGAAATCTTAGTTCACGCCATTTCAAAAGACGTCCCGAAGTTGGTTGATGCTGTGAGTGTGAAGCTGAATAAGGCAAATCTTGAAAAAATCAAAGTAGGCGAGACGCTTTCAGACGATGTTTTGGAGAGTGATATGGTATCCGTATCAGGTGTTGGTGTTAATACAAGCCGCTTGGGATGGCCAGAACTTTTGATCAAACCGATACAGGCACATGTAAATGCAGGATATATAGATGCTGGCGCATTGGAATATGATTGGTTGTCTGTGTACGATTATGCAGATACTTATAAAGTCAGTGAGACAGATGTGTTAGGGTATGGATTTAGCGCAATTGCAGCAACATCGTATCGTTTTTCGTTGACTCCAAATGAGGATAAAAGCAATGTGGTTAGTTTGTTAGACAAGGGTGTTGTCTTGGAATGCGCAAAGGAAAACAGATATTATCATGTTGGCGACTGCCTGCGTGTAGAGTTAAAGCTCGGTACCGTATCTGATATTGCGGCAATTTTAAGTGGAGCTGCAAATGCGAACGACAACAATGCACAGCTTGCAAATGTGGAAGATGCAAAGAAAAAAGTAAGCCTGTCAGAGGATGAAAAAGCAAAAATCAATGCAGGTGAAAAGTTAGAACTGCTTTTAAAATTTGACAATCTCGGCAATAAGGCTGACACAGCTGAGAAGAAAGCGATTGAGGCAAAACTTGGCGATAACAAATTGGCTACCTTCTTGGATATTGAATTGATAAAGAAGATTGGAACGGTAGAAACTTCTGTTTCGGAGACAAGCGGACTGATTACCATTCGCTTTGAGCTTCCGAAGGAGTTTCAGAATACGAAGATCGGTATCGAGAGAGTCTTTAAGATTATCAGAAATCATAATGGTAAGGTTGAAATCTTAGACGCAAAGTATGATGCGAAGACGAACACCATTACGTTTGAGACGGACAAGTTTTCAAGCTATGCGCTTGTGTATCGTGATGCCGTAGCTAAGTCACCGAATACAGGTGATGTGGCAAATGCTGTGCTGTGGACGGTGCTGATGTTGACAGCATTCACCGGCGTTGTGGCAGTTTTCTTCAGAAAGAAGTTATACAGGTAAAAAGAAGCAATAAGGTAAAAAAATAGGTGTGCATCGGGTTTCCGATGCACACCTTTCTTCATCATTTCCAAATCCTTATAGGGAAATCTTATGAAATTAAGCACGCTCCACTTTGCCTGATTTCAAACAAGAAGTACATACATACATTCTCTTTGCATTTCCGTTCTCTGTCTTTACACGAACAGACTTAACGTTTGATTTCCACATTTTTGGTGTCTTTCTATTTGAGTGGCTTACGTTGTTACCAAAGTGAGCACCCTTTTGACAAATAGCACATTTAGCCATGATTGCACCTCCTAACGATATTGATAAATGATATCAGACTCACAACATAAGTCATTTTAACAGATGCATACTTATTTTGCAAGCTTTTTCTTTTGAAATTATTTTCGGAATCGGTCTGCTTGCAAGAAGTGGTTGTAAAATGTGGCAAAACAGAGTATAATAAATGAAAATCCTTTTAGATGGGAGGAACAAAGTATGAAAGGAACGATGACAACAGACTTGGGTGTGATTACGATTGAACCTGAGGTGATTGCAAAATATGCAGGAACTGTAGCGGTAGAATGCTTTGGGATTGTGGGCATGGCAGCAGTGAGTGTAAAAGATGGACTTGTAAAGCTTTTGAAGAGAGAGAGCCTGACACATGGTATTCAGGTGCTGATTTCAGAGGATGACAAGCTTACGATAGATTTTCACGTTATCGTGTCGTATGGTGTGAGTATTTCTGCAGTCTGCGATAACTTAGTGAATAACGTGAAATACAAAGTAGAAGAGTTCACAGGTATGGAAGTGGACAAGATCAATATCTACGTTGAAGGCGTAAGGACGATTGATTAGTTAAGGAGGAGCTTGTTTTGGCAACGAAGACAATTAACGCAGAATTGCTTGCAAAGATGTTTTTAGCAGGTGCTGCGAACATTGAGGCAAAGAAAGAATTTATCAATGAATTGAATGTATTTCCGGTTCCGGACGGAGATACCGGAACGAATATGTCCCTGACAATTATGGCAGCAGCAAAGGAAGTAACTGCTTTGAACGGCATAGAGATGAGCGCTTTGGCAAAGGCCATTTCTTCCGGTTCTTTAAGAGGTGCCAGAGGAAATTCAGGAGTGATTCTCTCGCAGTTGTTGCGCGGTTTTACAAAGACAATTAAAGAGACAAAAGAGATAGACGTGCTTACTTTGGCGAATGCTTTGGTGAAGGCGAAGGAGACCGCATATAAGGCGGTTATGAAGCCGAAGGAAGGTACGATTTTGACAGTGGCTCGTGGGATTGCAGACAAGGGCTTAGAACTTGCAGAGACCACAGAGGATTTGGAAGAGTTTATTCCGCAGGTGATTGCGCACGCAGAATATGTACTCTCGAAGACACCGGATATGCTTCCGGTACTGAAGGAAGCCGGTGTTGTGGATTCCGGTGGACAGGGACTTTTAGAAGTGCTTAAGGGTGCTTACGATGCTTTTCAGGGCAAGGAGATTGATTACAGCCAGATTGCACCGGCAGCTTCTATGGGCATGGCAAAGGTGAGTGCAGAGACGAATGCGGAGATTAAGTTTGGCTACTGCACGGAGTTTATTATTATGACAGAGAAGGAATTTACAGAGGAGGATGAGATGTCCTTTAAGGCATACTTAGAATCCATCGGTGATTCCATTGTATGTGTGGCAGATGATGAGATTGTAAAGATTCATGTGCACACGAACGATCCGGGACTTGCCATTCAGAAGGCATTGACTTATGGTCAGCTTTCGCGTATGAAGATTGATAATATGCGCGAGGAGCACGAGGAAAAGCTCATTCGTGATGCGGAAAAGCAGGCGAAGGAAGAGAAGGCGAAGAAGAAAGCAGAGCAAAAGGAATTTGGTTTCATTGCCGTTTCCATCGGAGAAGGCTTGAATGAGATTTTCCGTGAGCTTGGCGCAGACTATATCATCGAAGGCGGTCAGACGATGAATCCGAGTACGGACGATATGCTGACAGCGATTGATGAGGTGAATGCAAAGCACGTATTCATCTTCCCGAACAATAAGAATATTACGCTTGCTGCGAACCAAGCGAAGTCTTTGGTAGATGACAAGGAGGTTATCGTGATTCCGACGACCACCGTACCGCAGGGAATTACCGCACTGATTAACTTTATGCCGGACTTATCTGCTGAAGAGAATGAGGAAGCGATGATTGAGGAGATGAAGCGCGTGAAGACAGGTCAGGTGACCTACGCTGTGCGCGACACCTGCATCGACGAGAAAGAGATTCACAAAGACGATATTATGGGAATCGGTGATCACGGTATTCTTGCAGTTGGCAAAGAGATTGAAGCGACGACCCTTGCGATGCTTGCAGAACTTATGGATGAGGATGCAGAGCTTGTGAGTGTATACTATGGTGCAGATATCAGTGATGATGATGCGGCGGCTTTGACAGAGAAGATAGAAGAACTCTATCCAAATGTGGACGTAGATGTCCATGCAGGCGGACAGCCGATTTACTATTATGTATTGGCAGTAGAGTAAAGATTCATAAGAGATTGCACGATGTGCAATCTCTTATTTCGCAAATGGAAGGAAATAGGATGAACGAGCAGTCGAGAATTAGTGCGTTAAAAGGCGTAGGTGAGAAGACAGAAAAAGTGTTTCAAAAGTTGCAGGTGCAGACCATCGGTGACTTGCTTCGTTATTATCCGCGCGCCTATGAGATTTATGAGGATGCCGTGCCGATTCAGGATGTGCAGGAAGGGAAGACAGTTACGATTACCGGGACAGTCTATGGAAAAGTGCAGGTGGCAAATCTGCGCAATCTCCAAGTGACTACGGCATATATCAAAGACCTTTCGGGCACATTAAAGGTAGTATGGTTTCGTATGCCGTTTTTGTGCAACACCTTAAAGAGCGGCAGTGCGATTACCTTGCGAGGCAGAATTGTAAATAAGAGGGGGAGTTTGCAGATGGAGCACCCGGAGATTTTCTATCCGAGTGCAAGCTACGACAGCAAGAGGGATACGATGCAGCCGGTCTACCCGTTGACTGCGGGATTGACAAATGCGGCTGTTATCAAGGTGATGAAGCAGGCAATTGAATTTTTGGATTTGAAGCTGGAGTTTTTGCCGGAGGAGATTCGGATGGAGCATCATCTGGCAGAGTACAATTATGCAGTGCGGCAGATTCATTTTCCGGAGAATAAGGAAGCCTTTTTCCTTGCAAGAGAGCGATTGGTATTTGAGGAATTCCTTGTGTTTATATTGGCATTGCGACAACTGAAAGAGAGTGGGGAGCGCCAAAAGAATAGTTTTCTGTTTTCAAATACAAATGCAGTGGATGGCCTTATACATAGCCTGCCGTATGAGCTCACAAAAGCACAGAAAAAGGTGTGGGAAGAGATATGGGCAGACATGAATAGTGAGCATGTGATGTCTCGTCTCGTGCAGGGCGATGTAGGTTCCGGTAAGACCATCATTGCCTTGTTGGGACTTTTGCTTGCAGCCACGAACGGATATCAGGGCGCTTTGATGGCGCCGACAGAGGTGCTTGCAAAGCAGCATTACACATCTATTTCTGAGATGTTTGAGCAATATGGAATCTGTGTGAAGACGGAGCTTTTGACAGGCTCTATGACAGCAAAGGAGAAGCGGGAAGCTTATGAGCGTATTGCGAGCGGAGAGGCACAGATTGTCATCGGCACGCATGCTTTGATTCAGGAGAATGTGAATTATCATGCCCTAGCATTGGTTGTGACGGATGAGCAGCATCGGTTTGGTGTGAAGCAGCGAGAAAAGCTCGCAGAGAAGGGGCAGACACCGCACATTCTGGTTATGAGTGCGACCCCTATTCCGCGTACCTTAGCGATGATTATTTACGGAGATTTGGATATTTCTGTGATTGATGAATTGCCGGCGAATCGTCTGCCGATTAAGAATTGTGTAGTGGACACTGGGTATCGAAATACAGCTTATCAATTTATCAGAAAGCAGGTGGCAGAGGGCAGACAGTGCTATGTGATTTGCCCGATGGTTGAGGAAAGCGAAGCAATCGAAGCAGAGAATGTTTTGGATTATGCGAAAAGTTTACAGGAAGAGCTGGGAAAGGGCATCTGTGTGGCGCATCTGCACGGCAAGATGAAGCAGAAGGAAAAGGATGCGGTGATGGAGGCATTTGGTCGGAATGAGATTCAGGTGCTTGTGTCCACGACCGTTATTGAGGTTGGCATCAATGTTCCGAATGCGACGGTGATGATGGTAGAGAATGCGGAGCGTTTCGGGCTTGCGCAGCTCCATCAGCTGCGTGGCCGTGTGGGACGTGGAAAGCATCAGTCTTACTGTATCTTTATGAGTGCGTCTAAGACCAAAGAGACAAAGGAACGCTTGGAGATTTTAAATCATACCAATGATGGCTTCAAAATTGCGAGCGAAGATTTAAAATTGCGTGGGCCGGGAGATTTATTTGGAATCCGGCAGAGTGGGATTTTGGATTTTCAATTGGGTGATGTGTTCCAAGATGCAAAGCTTTTGCAAAAAGCGAGCGATGCGGCGCAGGATTTGATGCGGCGGGATCCGGAGCTTTCGCAGCCGGGACATCGCAATTTAAAAGAATATTTAAAAACATATATCAAAGAAGGAATGTTAGAAACGACTTTATAGAATATAGGATAAATCTACCAGTGTATGTTCTGAAATCCTCCACATACTATGGATGTAACAACAAACGGGGTTACAAAAAAGAAATAAAAATATCTAAAGGAGGAAAACGAACATGGCAAGTCGTTCATCAAACAGAGCAGCAGTGCCGGAGGCAAAGGCTGCATTAGACAAATTCAAATACGAAGTAGCAAGCGAACTTGGAGTACCTTTGAAGGAAGGTTACAATGGTGACTTAACATCAAGACAGAACGGTTCTGTTGGCGGTTATATGGTTAAGAAGATGATTGAGCAGCAAGAAAAGCAGATGTCTGGTAAATAAGAAACGGACGAAAAAGGTGTGACGAATGAGTCGCACCTTTTTGCTTTGTGTTTTTGCGAAACATATGATATGATGCCATTGTGAGTATACACTGAGGAGAAAACAAATGAAGGATGCATTGAAAAAATTGGTTCGAACTGCAAGTGGCGAGATGCCGGCAGATGTAGTTATTAAAAATTGTAAGATTGTAAATGTATTTTCTGGAGAAATTCAAGAGGGAGATATTGCCATTTGTGATGGACTCATAGCCGGAATTGGTGAATATGAAGGAAGAAAAGTGGTGGATGCCGGTGGCAGATACGCAGCGCCTGGTTTTATAGACAGTCATATTCATATCGAATCTTCCTATTTGAGCCCGGAAGAGTTGGGAAGGCTTCTTGTGCCGCATGGTGGGACGACGATTTTGGCAGATCCACATGAGATTGCAAATGTATGTGGAGAAGAAGGTCTACGCTATATGTTGAAGGCGGGAGAGCGCACAGTCTTGGATATTCAATATGAGCTGCCATCCTGTGTTCCGGCGACGCCGTTTGAGAATGCCGGTGCGGTTCTGGGAGCCAAAGAGATTGAGAGATTCATTGCAGATAAGTCCTTTGTGGGTTTAGGCGAGTTTATGAACTTTCCGGGCGTGTTGAGTGCGGATGATGAGGTGTTAGAAAAGATTATCAGCGCGAAAGAAGCCGGAAAATGGATAGATGGACATGGGGCAGGACTTACAGGGAACGCACTCAATGCCTATGCGTCAGTGGGGATATTGGGAGATCACGAGTGTACGACTGTGGCAGAGATGCAAGAGCGCATTGACAAAGGGATGTACGTGTTTTTGCGTGAAGGCTCGGCTTGCCATAATCTGCGCACTTTATTAAAAGGTGTGACAAAGGAGAACAGCAGAAGATGTCTGTTTGCTTCGGATGACCGTCAGCCAAAGACCATCTTAGAAGACGGACATTTGGATAATCATTTGCGCATTTGCGTAGAAGAGGGCGTTGATGCGGTTACAGCCATCCGCATGGCGACTTTGAATGCGGCAGAATGTTTTGGTATGAAGGATCGCGGCGCACTTGCACCCGGCTATCGTGCCGATATTGTGCTTTTGGACGACTTGACAAAGTTTGCGGTCAATCGTGTATGGATTCAGGGAGAACTGGTAGCAGAAGAAGGTAAGTATCTTCCAGAGGTAGAAAAATACGACATTTCCTCTGTGAAGGGAAGTGTGGTTTTAAGGGATTTTTCGAAAGAAAAGTTTCAGATGCATTTAAAAAGCAATCGTGTGAACGCCATCGGGATTCTGCCGGGCGGTGTCGTGACAGAAAAGCTGGTCGTAGATATTAGCTTGGATGAAGCAGGCGAGTTTGTCTGGAATCCAAAGGAGGATGTTGTTAAGGTTGCCGTTTTAGAGAGGCATAAGGGAACTGGAAATGTAGCGTGCGGATTTTTGAAGGGCTATGGAATTAAGGCGGGTGCGGTTGCACTTTCCGTTGCGCATGATTCACATAATATCATTGTGGTCGGCGTGAGCGACGAGGAGATGGAACATGCTGTTCAGTGTCTGCTAGAACAGGAGGGTGGAATCGTTCTGGTGAAAGAAGGGCGTATTGTAGAGAGTATGCCGATGCCGATTGCAGGACTTATGAGCGACCAAAGTGGTGAATGGGTGGATGAAAAATTAACCGCCATTCACGAAAAGGCGTACACGGAGCTTGGAATCAGCGGAAGCGTGGAGCCGGTTATGACGCTGTGCTTTATGTCGCTGATTGTGATTCCGGCATTGAAGCTCACAGATACAGGGCTTTTTGATGTAGAGAAGTTTCAGTTTATCGCTGTAGAAGCGGCGGAAGAATAGAATGATAGATATACAGAGGAGTTTGCGCAAGAAGCGCAAACTTTTTTGCTTTATAGGAAACTTCGTTTCCATAAAGCAAAAACACTCCGTGAGGATGCGCACCTCGCGGAGTCGAAGTATATTGCTACGCAATCCGCTCGGGCGCGAAGAGTCGCAAG